>JAQYVF010000229.1 GCA_030145625.1 Desulfocapsa sp.
GCCTCACCCACCCTTCCATGTCCACAGATAATGGTATGATTGCGTAATTGATCAATCCTTTTTTTCATGACACGTTTCCCCCGCGCCGGGCTCCAGGCCCGTTCTATCATTGATTCGGTAAAGGCATGTGCGGCAAAGGCAAGACTTCCCACTCCAAAGAGGAGAAGAAATATGGTAAAGAGTCGTCCGACCTCGGACAAAGCGTGAATCTCACCAAATCCCACAGTAGTAATGGTAATAACCGTCATATAGACAGCTTCCAGCAGGGTGTAGTGTTCAATAACCACATACCCTACAGTGCCGGCCACCAGAAAAAACAGAGTGAGACAGAGAGAAAGAATGATCCGCCGACGACTATCCATAAGCAACAATGAGAAGAAGGTGAAAGTTGTACCAGGATTTTACAGCCCCAGATAACCTGTTACAAAGTTAGCCATTGAAAGAGCCGAAATAAGAGTGTTAAGTAAGATGGCATCATGGATAAGCGAAGATCTCAAAAACACTTCATCTGTTTCGTTGAGGCAAATTTTCAGTCACTGCGACGTACCCTCTGTACGCCTCACTCCTTTAAATTTGCATATCTTGCATATTTTTTTTAAATATAACAATCCAAAACAGCGACAGCCCATGCAATCTGGCAAACATTACAGATGCTAGAAAAATCAATCAGGTTATTCACTAGTTAGAACTTAACTCTCATTCTATTGTAAAAAACATATCAGGTGCAAGTTAAAAGCATCTTTTTTTTACCGCATACATTTTCATGTCTGATCGTTTCGGTTCCATAGCCATCAACTCCGACAAAAAAGCTCCGGCTCTCCAAAAAACAGAGCCGCCGCCCCGTCGGCCAGGCCCGTCAGAGAAAAAGCAGCAAAAGCCCGGAATGGTGCTGCTTTTTTCCCTTGTCGCATGTCTACTGCTTGTATTTTATTTTCTGGCAGGGGCATACCTCGCCCCTTCACTTTTGAAAAAATATCTTCCTCGTTATCTTCACGAAACTACTGCCCTTGACTTCACCATTGAGAGTATTCAGCTCAATCCCCTTAACTTTCAACTCACATTCAAAAATATCCAGACAAATCTTCCTCAGACATCAGCGTCAGCCCCTCTACTTCAGGTCGATTCTCTTTTCATGGACATGGACCTCACCTCCCTGCTGCGGAACGGTTTTGTCTGTGATTCACTTAGCATTCAGGGATTGCAGCTCAACCTGACCCGTTTCAAGGATAACAGCTACAACATCCCTGCCCTCTTCCACTTCTCCAACGAGCGGACACAGGAAGAGATAATGGATTTTGCCGCACTGCCCTTTCTCTTTTCCCTAAACAATATCGATATCAGTGACAGCCGTATCCGTTTTAATGACCTGCTCACAGGGAAGACACATTCCGTTGAAAAACTGCATCTTGCCATCCCCAGTTTTTCCAATTTTTCTTTTCAATCGACAAACTATATCCAGCCCCATTTTTCAGCGATTATAAACGGCAGCCCCATTCAACTCAGTGGTGAAGCTGTGCAGGCCACCAAAGAGCAGGGATTTGTGACCACGCTCTCCTGCACCATCCAAGCCCTTGACCTTGTCCCTTACTTTTCCTACTTCCCC
>JAQYVF010000225.1 GCA_030145625.1 Desulfocapsa sp.
CCTTCTTTATAATTTTCAGAGGCTTACAATGCAAGGCTACATCCCTGTCTACCAGCTCCGACCAGCGCACAAAAAGACTGTGCATATCAAGCTGCTCCTCCCAGCCCCGATGCTTTGAAAGCTGCGGCAGCAAATTAACCAGTCCCTGCAATTGTTTGTTATCTTTTTTCATGATTTCCGACTAGACACCTGGCAAAGTAAAGGCCACCTAGCAAAATTGCCTTTTCGCCCAAGCTCTTCGTTATGAGAAAAATTGTATCCTCGGAATATCAAATATATGCACCCCAAGGGCACTTCCTGCGGGGCGCCTACGGTAAAATTTTTCTCATGTCTCGATTTTGAACGAAAATTCTATTTTTTCAAGGTACCCTAAAGACGATGAAGATTTTTCATAGAATACCACAACAATTCAACCACGAACATCCCCACACCTTGCATAAACAAACAAGCAGCCCGCACACACCCCGTTCGCGGACAAATCCGCTCTTACATGGAGGAAACTCACAACTCCTTTACTATAACAAAGCTTGCATTAGACAAAAAGCTCAAGCTACAAGCTTAAACCAGCACAAGAATTTAAAAATAAAAATTATTTTATCCTCCATCTTGTTGTTATTTCGTCAATCTTCATTCTCCGTCCCCTCAACCGAACCCCTGAATAGTTCTCATTGTTTCGCACCAAACCTTTCAAGAGAAGACTCTATAGGTATATATACCTAGTCAACTTTTAGTATTTTCCACAATAGACATTTGCACTAAAACCAGCTACGTTCACAATTACTTCGTTTTTTCAAGGAGAACAGTTTTCTCTACATAATTTTTTGAAGATTTTACGCCGTAAGTGTAGAATTAAATAAAAAGTGACCGACACACACATTATACGATGGGTATCCTCAAAAAAAACAGCAACTTTATACTGGGAATCCACCAATTTTTCGATCTGCTGTTAGTCTCATCAGCGTTTTGGGCAGCACTCTGGACACGCGGCCTGTCACTGGACTCTCCTGTACCCTACCTGTTTATCTATATCCTTTCCATCATTTGCTGCCACATCAGCCTGCGTCTTTTTGGTGCCTATGATTCAGTAAGAAATCAAAAATTCTCTCAAATATTCTCCAAGATCATCCAAGCCAGCCTCACAGGGACCGCCGGTATCATTTTTATTATGTACCTGCTGCACATGGAAGCAGTGAGCCGTCTGTTTCTTGCCTTTTTTACCACTTACTACATTGTATTTTCCACCATTGCCAAATCTTTTTTGTACTACACCCTCCGTTACAATCGACACCGTGACTACAACACCCGCAAGGTTCTCATCATAGGCTCCAAAAACAGGGCCATTGATCTCATCAGTGAAATCCACAAAAATCCCGGCTCCGGCTACCGTATCGCCGGCTGCCTGGAAACAGCCGACCACAAAGAAGTCATCGGCAAAATCGTTTTCGGTGACATTACGGTCACCGGCACCATGGATGACTTTAACAATATCCTCCTCACGGAGGCCATCGACGAGATCCTTTTTGCCATCCCCCTTAAAAAAATCGACAAAATCCACGAATATATTCTATTTGCCGAAAATATGGGCATCAAGGTTCGCATCATGCCGGACTTCCAAATCCAGCGCATCATGTACTACCCGGAGACAGCCAAGATTTACCTCGACTCTTTCCTGGGTATGCCCACCATGTCACTCTCTTCTGCTCCAAGCAAGGATACCGAACTGATCAGCAAATCAATTATTGACTATACAACAGCCGGATTTGGGATCCTTTTCATCTCTCCCCTGCTTCTCATCATCTGTCTGGCCATCAAGCTGACCTCCAAAGGTCCCGTCCTGTTCACTCAAACCCGATGTGGACTCAATGGTCGCCATTTCACCCTATATAAATTCAGAACCATGGTTGCTAACGCAGAGGACCAGCAAAAAAAACTCAGTGCAGATAATGAGATGGACGGACCTGTTTTTAAAATTAAAAAAGATCCCCGCATCACCCCCATCGGTCATTTTTTACGGAAAAGCAGCCTGGACGAACTCCCGCAGCTCTTTAATATTCTCAAGGGAGAGATGAGCCTGGTGGGCCCGCGCCCGCCCCTGCCCTCAGAGGTAGAACAATACCACCTCTGGCAGCGCCGCAAACTCTCCATGAAACC
>JAQYVF010000020.1 GCA_030145625.1 Desulfocapsa sp.
CAAGGAGGTTTGCTCACTTTTATACGCCTTATGGGCAACGAGGAGACAGAATCAGAAACAGTTTATTCCTATGAAACAGGTTACCGTGCCAGGCTCAATGCGAATATCTTTTTTGACTTGAGCATGTATTATAATAAATATGAAAACCTCATAAATGGAGTGCCAATGGGTGCTCCTTTTCCTGAATATTCACCCACAGCATCCCGTCTCATTTTACCCATCCAACTAGATAATGGAATGGACGGAGAAACGTACGGGACTGAAATCAGTTGCCGATGGAGTGTAACGAACTGGTGGCGACTGACAGGTGGCTTTACCTGGTTTCAGTTTAACGCACTGAACGTGGGAAACTCCCAGGAAGCAAGAGTTGGGTTTGAGGAAGATCAAAATGCCAACCTCCTTTTCTCACTCGTTTCCTACATTGACTTGCCCGGTAACTTTGAACTCAACACCACCCTGTATGCAGTAGACTCTCTCGATGAACTTGATATAGACTCCTACCTCCGCTTAGACCTCAATGTTGCCTGGCACCCAACGGAACATATGACCATTTCAGCAGGCGGACATAACCTCTTTAATGACTCACACCAAGAGTTTGGTGACACCATGGATGGAATCCTTGCCAGCAGAATTCCACAGACCTTTTACACTAAACTTATCCTTACTTTTTAGGCAGCCGGGCAGAATGCTTCACAAGCTATTTTTTCCTCTACTTTTTTTTACCCTTCTGCAGACAAACCCCATTCCTGCGTATGGTGAACTGCAGTCTGCCCGCGCCATAGAAATCCAAGCAGCTTTCCTTGTAAAATTCTGTTCATACGTCAAATGGCCCAAGGAGGCCTTCCCTGACTCTGATACTCCAATCACCATCGGGATTCTTGGCCGGGATCCTTTCGGTTCCACGGTGGATAAAATTGCCCGCTCCTTTAAAGTAAACGGCCGAGACATCGAAATCAGACGCGTTACAGCCCCTCAGGCTATTCCCAATAATCATATCCTCTTTATTCCTGCCTCTGAGATGGAAAAAATGGATTCAATCACGACTGCACTCTCCAATCGCTCCGTTCTTCTTGTGGGGAATTCTGCAGGGTTTCTTGATCAATCGGGAATAATCAATTTTGTTATGATCGATAAAAAAATACGCTTTAACATCAGCAGAACGAATTGCCAGAAGGCGGGGCTGGAGATCAGTTCAAAACTCTTCTCAGTTGCCCATAAAATCAAATAGTCACAGGCCTCTAAAGCAGATGACCTTTCTACACTTTCGCAACTTGTCCATTAATATCAAGTTAACCGTTATCATAATCTCCAGCTGTCTTCTTGTTTCTTTGATGGCCTCAGGATTTTTTATCGGTTCGGAGATCATTTCTTTCCGCCGAACTGTCGTTGAGGATCTTACCGGACTGGCAAAAGTTATTGGTATTAACTGCACCGCTCCCCTTGAATTCATGGATTCCGAAACCGCTAACGAAATACTGTCCTCCCTCAGCGCAAGGCCGCATATACTCCAAGCCGAACTCTTTACCGCAGACGGCACGATATTTTCCCGATATCAGAAACCTTCACTCTCTCTTGAAGATGCTCAAGAACTTCATAACCACCTCATAGAGACCAACCTGCAATTGCAGGGCGAAGCTCATCACTTTCACAAAAATCATATTGCCCTTTCCGTTGTTATTGGAGAATCTGAGAAAACAATCGGCACCCTTGTCCTGCAAGCAGATCAGGATGAATTTCATGCCATACTCACCCGCCTTATCTATGTTGTAAGTGGTATTTTCACAGCCACTCTACTTCTTGCCTCACTCCTCTCATCCTTACTGAACAGAGTGGTTTCCCTGCCCATACTTGAACTTACAGAAACGATGGAACGTGTTCGTAGAGAAAAAAACTACTCAATACGCGCAATAAAACACTCCGGAGATGAGTTGGGAGTACTGGTCGAAGGGATTAACTCCACACTTGACGATATTGAAAAGCGTGACGAACAGTTGCTGGTGGCCAAAAAGTCGGCCGAAGATGCAAACATGGCCAAGTCCCAATTTCTTGCCCAGATGAGTCATGAAATTCGTACCCCAATGAACGGCATACTTGGAATAGCTTCATTGCTCTTAAATACGTCGTTGGACAACAAGCAATTCCAATTTGCTCACACAATACGCAGATCCGGTGAATCACTTCTTAATCTTATTAACGACATTCTAGATTTTTCCAAGATAGAGGCCGGTAAACTTGAGTTGGAACTGATTCAATTTGATCTTCGAGAAATTGCCGAGGAGACTGTCGACCTGCTCTCCAAACGTGCCTATGAAAAAGATATCAATCTTGCCTGCGTTATTAACTCCGCAGTACCAGCTCATTTTGAGGGAGATCCCGGACGACTGCGCCAAATACTCCTGAACCTGCTTGGTAACGCTATAAAATTTACCAGTCATGGAGAGGTGGCACTCAATATCTCCCTGAAAAAAATGGACAAAGAGAATGCATACCTTCATTTTGAAGTCAGTGACACAGGTATAGGCATTAACCAGGGAAAACAGAAAGAGATATTTAGCGCTTTTTCCCAGGCGGATGAATCCACAACCCGTCAATTCGGCGGGACCGGCCTTGGCCTGGCAATCTGTCATCAACTCGTGAACCTGATGGGTGGTGAAATAGGCGTAAAAAGTGTGGAGGGAGAAGGGGCAACATTTTGGTTTACCACGGTATTCACCATCAGCAGCTTTAACCAATCCATTTCAGCCAGACACCGACAACCAGCAGTGCCACTAAAATTTGATGCACTTATCCTTGTGGCCGAAGACAATACAACTAACCAGATTGTAGCTCGGGGTGTACTGGAGCATTTGGGGTGCACAATAGATCTTGCTGATAACGGCAAAATAGCAGTCAGCATAGCAGCGAAAAAGAAGTATGACCTCATTTTCATGGACTGCCAGATGCCGGTTATGGACGGTTATGAGGCTACTAAAAATATCAGGGAAAGTGAACAACAGGCAGGAAGCGGACAAACCCCTATTATTGCTCTCACCGCGCACGCCATGAAGGGTGACCGGGAACGTTGTCTGGCAGTCGGTATGAATGATTTCATTACCAAACCTTTTAATGAACAGCAGTTGGCTAACATCCTGTCAAAGTGGCTCCCGGACACCGATATAAACAAATGGACGAAACCACCGACAAAGACAGCAAAAGTCCAAGAAAAAAAATCAACACAAATTCATTTAGACGAAAGTGTGCTCAATAGTTTTCGCAAAATACAGAAACCTGGAAAACCTGATATCAGAATAGGACTGGTCAATGTTTACCTGCAAAGCGGGCCGAAAATGTTGCATGAACTCCATCAAGCCGCTGAAAATAAGGATACCAAAAAACTTTGGCAAACCGCACACACCTTAAAATCGAGCAGCGCCAGTCTAGGTGCGCTTCGCCTTTCCTCTCTCTGTCATGAATTGGAAATATTAGGCAGGGAAGCACGGGTGGACGCCCCCTTGAAAAGGGTTTTAGAAATTGAATCGGAATTCAAAACAGTTACTAACGAATTAGAGAAAATGTTAACCAGGGATTAATATCCAAAAGCCCATCTTCATTTCAAGTCCAAGAGCAAGTTCCTGTTTCTAACCGTTTAAAAGTCAGTTATGAACAGTACAACAACTTTATGTGCAAAAAGCAGGCTTAAAAAAATCAAAACGCGGCAATGAAACCAAAAAAGTTCAGAGGTAGAATTTTTCAGTATGGATATATCAGTGAGTGAGGCAGCAAAAGGTGCAGAACTGAAAATTTATTTTGCCGGAGCCATCCGTGGCGGACGAGACGATGCTGAACTCTATGCCACTCTCATCCAAAGGCTGAAAAAATACGGCAGAATTTTGACCGAACATGTGGGAAACGATACTCTTCTGCAGGAAGAACAATTTCTAAGTGAAGAAGAAATCTTTATACGAGACATGCAATGGATGTCTGAAGCAGACCTGGTAATTGCCGAAGTCACCACTCCTTCCCTGGGAGTTGGTTATGAGTTGGCTGTTGCCGAAAAACTAAAAATCCCCACCGTCTGTCTTTTTAGAAAGAAAAAGGGGAATACGCTCTCAGCCATGATTAAAGGAAACCCTTTCTTCGACGTGAGAAACTACAAAAACAGAGATGAGGCGGAAAAAATCATTGTCCGCCTCATGCATGACTTTCAGGAAACCCTTTCTTCCTCCCAGCCCCTGCCCTAGCCGGATTTTCTCATAAGAATACAGTCTCTATTTCTCAATTATTCTCTAAATCCAAAAAGTTCCTAGAATTTTTCTTCCGATCCGGAAGAGTTCTTTCAACGTCAGGCACTGTCATTGATATCCATTGAATCAGAAGCCCAACGGTAGAGATAGTCGTTTACCATGAGCAATTGATCATCGGAAAGTCTTGCCCATGTTCCATCTCGGGCACACTTTGCCCGCATCTTGGCAAAGACCATATTCCATCCCCGTGAAGTCTTGGATTCCTCCCAAAGAAAGGTTGCCCCGACGGTATTGTCACGTGTGTGACAGCTTTTACAGACCTGTTTAAAAGCTTTACCTCCCTTCCCCCATGGCCTGCTCTCCCATTCAAGGGGGCCATCATTTAATATCCTGCATGTCCCTGTTTTAGTATCAAGCCGTTTTGCGGGGGTAGCATAAACAGACAGTGCTGCGGCTGCCAGAATAAAAAAAGAAATCACCCCGATGTACACACGTTTCATAGTTACCTCCTGTTCTGGTTCTGAACTTGAGAGAGTTTAGCGAAAGAGTTCAGCAAGATCTTCAGACCTTGTTGAGTGGATAAATAAAAAGAAGTGGTTACTGGAAAATTAGCTTTCTGAACCATATTGGCGGACAGCTGTTCAGATCTGTCCGCCAATATGGTTCAGAAAGGGAGTAGCGTTCCACCAAATAACAATGTACCATACGTTACATTATCATACACACAACCCCGGTCAAGGTTTTTGTACCGACCAGTATAGAAACAAATCAGTAACCACAAAGAACAGTTTAAAAGACATGGCAAGAAACAAGCAGTTTAACGATAACGAGATACTGGATATTGCGCTCCATCTCTTCTGTAAAAAAGGTTATGGAGCCACTTCAATCCAAAATCTTGAAAAGGCAACAGGGTTGAAACGAACCAGCCTGTACAATGCCTTTGGCAACAAACGAACTCTTTTCATGAAAGTGCTTTCCACTTATAGCAACAATGTTCAGGAGATGCTGACCTGCACCATTAACGAGGCTACAGACTGCAGAGCCATGACCAAAGACTGGCTCAACAAGGTCATAGATTTTCAGTTCAACAAGACAACTCCTAAAGGTTGCCTGGTCATCTTTTCCGTTCTGGAAAATGAACAGCATGACCAGGAGGTGAAGAAACTAGCATCAGCCCTCTTCTGGAAGGAAAAAGAACTCCTTGAACAAGATTTCTACCGAGGCATAAAAACAGGAGAACTGCCGCCGGATTTTGCCTGCGAGCGGATGGCCGGAGTCATCACGGCCACGGCTTCAGGACTCGTAATCCTGGCCTTGGCTGGTTTTCCAAAAGCCATGCTTCAAGATCAGGTGGATATGGTCCTGGCCATGATAGATTCACAATTCAGGCCAATCCCCTGTCAAAATTGAAACTGCTCGTCCCCGGCAGAACAAGATCCTTGTGAAAGGCCTGGAGAATTTGCTGCCCATGTGGTGTGGAAATTCCGGTTCCCGTAAGATCGACAACAAAGGAACAACATCCCATCTTACGCAGCACATGAACCTTTCCAAGCAGCGAGAATTGCTCATGGGCACGCGTTACAGTCAGGCCATGATGCCTCTGGAGATGAAGAGAAGTTCCCGAATCACTCTTCAAAGAAATGTCCTGCTCTTGAGAAAATGGAGGAATACGCGAGGTAAACAAATCAATGGGGCTGTAAACAGTAATCGCCAAGTTGAGGAGTTCCCCTCCCTTCAACAATCCGGCCATGTTCTCTCTATCATCCTCCAGAGAAAGACAACACTCCCGGATCCCAAGACCTTGCAGGGTTTTCATCGTTTCACTATTCAAGGTATAGAGCCAGGGTCCAGCCCACATCTGAATCCCCTCCGACTGAGAAAAGAGATCCCGATGCCCCAGATTATTCAACCGGAAGCGAACAAATCCAAAGCGTAAGGCTTCGTCTACCATTTGCTGCAGACCATTCCATTCGCCATCAAAAATGACTGAAGGCAGGTCCCAGGTCAATCGCCGAAGCTCTCCTTCATTCCATTGCAGACTTATCTTACTCTCTTCAAGGAACTGTCGGTTGAGGGGAACAATAACCTGTAGCCTCCTATTACCTGCCAGATTTTTCAAATCCGCGATACGATCTGTAACCAGATAGAGACTCTCTGGGGAAGACTTCCTGTTGCTCTGATCGACAGTCTGGAGCTGTTTCCTGACATCCTGCACTCGTTCCTCTGTCTCCCTCTTTTGCTCTATACCGATAAGCTCCAGGAGATGTTTGTAAAAGTCACGCCGAATTTCTTTAAGACGACTGGGCTTAATCACTACCGGAGGAAGATCTTCAGCTCGCAGCTTTTTCAACGACAAGCTTTGATTACCTGTCCGACGAAATACTCCTGATAGCGTCTCTGTCGTTAACGGTGACCGATCGGCGACAAGCATTTCCACAGGATAGTCTCTGTTCATCGATACCCCATCAGCAAAAGCCGTAATCAGGAGTTTATCTTTACGACACTGAATAAGAAGCTCAACAGCGGTCTTGATTGGAGGAGCCGAGGCCAGACGTTTACGACAGGCCTCCTCACTCATGGTAAAAGATTTTCCTGTGGCAAGTTTAAATACCATATCTCCCGGCCGGACCTTTCCCTTGAAGGGCAAAGGAATTAAAACAGCACTTCCTTTACCGGCACGTTTTACCGATTTTTTGCCAAGATACAATTTCCTGATTGTAAACCCCTGCCCTGCTCGATCATTTCCCGGTTGAATGCGAAGCCGATCCCCAACATGGATCACGTCACCGGTTCTCAATAAAACACTTCTCCCCTGCAGCCGCTCCACCTTCCCAAGAATCCGACCAATACCACCTTTTCGTTCTGACAAGACGATATCAGATCCCCCCTTACCGGAAAGGAAACCATGTGTACTTTTTCGGCCCATTGCATTTCCCAACACATGTTTCGCTTCAATTACAGCATCTTTTGCGCCCCCATGTAAGGCATCAATAACCATACGATAGGCAGAAACCACAGTGGCCACATATTCTGCACTTTTCATGCGCCCTTCAATCTTCAGACTCATCACACCAGCTTCTGCTAATTGTGAAATGTGCTCAATGGCAGAAAAGTCACTGGTTGAAAAATAAAACCCTGGCTGATCCCGATTATGGTAGCGTCGTCGACAAGGCTGGATACATCGTCCTCGATTGCCGCTTCTGCCATCAAGATAAGAAGAGAAAAGACAATGACCTGAAATTGAGTAACAGAGAGCTCCATGGATGAAATGTTCTAATTCGAGTGTGGTCTGTCTGCTGATGTTTTCAATTTCCTGAACACTCAGTTCTCGTGCCAGCACCGCCCGGGTAAATCCCATCCGCTCAAGCATTCGCACTCCGGCGATATTGTGAATAACCATCTGAGTAGATGCATGGAGTGGAACCTCAGGAAAATAGGTGTGGGCCAGATGATACAGACCAAGATCCTGAATAATGAGACCATCCACCCGAAAATTGGAAAGAGCGGTGAGGAGATCGACCAGTGCCGGCAACTCCATTTCCTTTATCAAGGTGTTGAGGGCCACATAGATTTTTTTGTCTCTGGAGTGACTATATGCGGTCAGACGTTCAAGTTCTGCTAGGGTGAAATTTTTGGCCTTGGCCCTTGCAGAAAAGGTTTTTAATCCGCAATAAACTGCATCTGCACCACTTTCCAGAGCTGCAAAAAATGATTCCAAAGAACCAGCAGGAGCCAGGAGTTCCGGTTGTTTTCGTTTTGATAACGTCATGTTCTCACAAAGGAATGGAGTGTTAACTTTTAAACAAAATGAATCCCAGAGACCGTACAACGTGTTGCCAAGGAATAAAAACAAGATTCACAGTACAGAACACAATTATTCTGATCCGGCAATGTCTCTTCATCACTCACCCAAGCCCCTCCATATTATTGGGATGTTGTTTCATTTCTCTTTTATTTTCAAAGGATAAGGACTCGAACTGGCAATAACCAGGTATTGACACCCTCCACTTACAGAAGCTATACAACAAGAAAAGAGAATTTTTCTCTTTTCCTTTTGCTCTAGACGATACGGCCAATGACTAAACCCAAAATCCTCATTATTGACGACGAACGTCTTATCCGTAATTTTATAGCCGAGGCATTGGAAGAAGAGGAATATGATCTTCATTTTGCGTCTAATGGACAAGATGGACTTGTTCAGGCCATTACACTAGAACCAGACCTTATTTTCCTCGATATCCGCATGCCTATCCTTGATGGTGTTTCTTTTCTCAGGGAATTTCGTCAGCAAACGTCCCTCACCTGTCCCATCATTGCCATGACAGGGTACAAGGACGATATGGTACTCAACGAATGCTACCAACTTGATGTCTTCGTCCTGATAAGAAAGCCACTTTACCTAAATGAAATCAAAGCATTATCCAGACGCTACACCCGGCATCCACAGCCCAAGAAGCCAAAAAACATTGACATCCAGACCGTAGCGTCACTTGGCAGACAAATAGCGTCCTTCGGTCTGGACTCCCCAGCCATTCAATACTTCATCGAAGCCATCCCCTTTCCTGGGTTTGTGACAGATCAAAGCAGCACTTTCATCCACGCTAACAGTGCATTTGAAACCTTAACCGGACTTGATCGCAATCAAATACTTGGAAGAACCTCCCAAGAACTGCAACTCGGCCACCTGACAGGTAAAGAAGAAATATTGGAAGAAGAACTTTTTAGAACAGACGGTACGTTCGAAAATAAAGATTTTATCAGTAATACCAAAGAAATTTTCCAGGATGTTGTTATCTATCGCTCAGCCATCACCGGAAAAAGTTCCAGAGAACACCCTGTTGCCATCCTTGGTCTCATTATAGACATGAACGATCTGGGAATCTCCTCCTTTAAAAAACAACTGGCGATTAAATATCCACTCCTTTCCCCACGAGAATGTGAAATAGCCGATCTGGTCAGACAGGCAATGAGCAGTAAAGAGATCGCTCAACGACTTCATATCTCTCTGAGCACCGTTGAATATCATCGAAACAATCTCCGTGACAAACTGGGAATCAAAGGGGATAACGTCAACCTTAGCACGACCCTACTCACGATCTGAAAAGGAGCGCCAAAGGGCGATATCCAGAGCAATGAAGAACAAAATGATCCCCGCATCACTGAGTGCCGCCAATCTCATCGGAAAAGGTGAATCCATCCTTATCGTTGACGACGAGAGATTGCAGCGTGATCTTCTCTCTAAATTACTCAATACCCTTGGCTATACAGCCACTGCCGTAGCAAGCGGGGAGGAAGCAGTCATTTTCCTGCAAAAACAGCAGGTGAACCTGGTCATGCTGGATATGTGCATGACTCCGGGTATGAACGGACGACAAACCTTCGAATCGATTTTGAAACTCCATCCCGACCAGAAAGTCATCATTGTCAGCGGCTACTCAGATTCTGAAGAGATTCGCAAAACTCTGACAATGGGCGCCAAAGACTTTGTCCGCAAGCCCTACACTCTCAAAGAGCTTGGACAGGCAATCAAAAAAGGATTAATACCTTCCCCCCCCTCAACCCAACCTTTTGCGCAGACGTTCAGCACTAAACGGATCCCTGTAGGAAAGAATAGAAATCGGTGATCGGCGAAACAAGGTGTTGGCCACACTCCCGGTAAAGGTGTGAAGAAGATCCGACTTGCCCCGAATTCCCATAATAATCAAATCCACGTCTTCATTAATTGCATACTGAAGTAGTTCATCAACCGGATCTCCTTCAAGAAGTTTATTTGATATTTTGTTATTGGGATAATCTGTCACTTTGAGGAGTCTGGCAAATTTTTCCTCTTTATCCTGACGAATGGCTTCCAAAAGTTGTTCTTCATTCACATGAAAGCCATAAGAGGCAATATTGCGTATGGCCTTAACATCTTTTTCCTCAATAACATGGACAAGAATGAGATCAGCATCTGTTTTTTTTGCCTGTTTCACTGCAAATTTGAACAGGTTATTTTTATAATCAGAAAGGGCCAAAGGGACCATTATTTTATTGGACATGAAAAACTCCTCAAATAGCAAAAATCAGCTTTAAAAGTGGTAAGTTGTGCCTCTCTCAAAATGAGCTGTTTCACAGTCTCACGGTTCGCTTACCTGGTCTAACTTCCCCCCCACAAAAAATTCATCGCAAAGATCTGTATAATATTCCATGGATTAAATTTAGTGGTTCACGAAAAATCAGGGTGAAATCGCCAGATATGGACCGACACAAATTCTTCACAAAAAACAAATCGTTGTTCCTGACAACGGTTTTTCATAACTATACCCCTTTTCCCTTTCGGGAAGCAAAAGGTATCTTTCGAGGCAGAAAGAACGCCATATTATCCTGCCGGCAGAGTCGATAATATCCAAAACAGGAGACAGCCGAATAAAGCAAGACATACACAGGGAAGTACCAACCTCCGCCAGGTTCTTACCGTTTCTGCTCCAAAAAACTGGCAAGTCAGGACAAAACAGATGTGCAGGGGAGAGATCATCACGCCGGTGAACCCAAAAAAGGAGGCCAGCACCAGGTAAGGTATGGTCTGGTCGCGCATACCAAGGGTGGAAAGAAGTGCAAGCAACAGAGGAAAAGTAGCCCCAACAAAGGCCACGTTGATTCCAGCCACCATACCAACCAGGAAAGGGAGAAAGGCAGCTGCTGCAAAAAGGGCTATTCCATCACCGGAAGCTGTAGCCATGGCATCCACAACACCTGCTGCCTGCATGATATCTTTAAAGATAAAAATGGCGGCAATGACCAAGAGCATGTTCCACAAATTCTTCTTCCAAAGTACCCTCCACACAAACTTCAAACCGAGATGATTTTGTACCATAACGGAAAGTACTGCGAGAAAAAGAGCAGCAAGGACACCCCACTCAAAAGAAAGACCGGGGATGAGGATTGGCAACAGGCTTTCCAGTCCGACTGCCCCGACAATGGCAATGAACAGAGGCATCCCTTCTTTTACCACCAGAACCAGATCACCATGGTGTGGTGATACAGCCTTTTTTCCATTGAGCATTGCAACTTGCAGGGGACGCAAAAAGAAGAACCAGCCAAGAAAAAACATCATCAGGACACCGGGCCAGGTACAGGAGATAAAAGAGAGCAAAGGGACATCAGCCAAAGCCACGGTAAGAATAATTCCTGGATAAAGCGGCCAGGCAAGTTCCCAGACATGTCTGAACCAATAGTTGATCAGAGCCCGTTCTTTACACGTCAATCCCATGTCCTCAGACACTGCTTTTACCATAGGCGCGGAGAAAACCGCTCCACCCGGCATCGGCAAAAGTCCAATCAGGGCAGGAAAAAAATCAAGCGGAGACGTGGTCTATGCAGGTAACCCGACAAAGCCTTCATCAGCCGCTTTGACTGGCCAGATTGTTCAAGGTCATCGGAAAGAATCAGAATAAAAGCGATTATGGCCAGCAGAAAAAGAAATTTCTCCTGGGTAAGAGCCAACAGGCCTGTCTTAGCGAAAATTAACGGCGACAAGCCAAAAAGAACCCCCATGGCCAAGGCACCGGCCAGGATGGACAATGCCAGACCTATTTTAAAACGAATTCCGATCAGCATCAGGAAAAAGGAACCAAGTACCTTTAAAAATGGCAACGCTGCTGTCAGCCAGTCCATTGGACTCCTTGCTATATCGAATTAAAGAGATACATCTTTGACTCAGTGCAACAACGGCAAAAGGCTTTCTTTACAAGAAGGTCTTTTGCCGTTGCTGTCTTTTACGAAAAGAAATTCTTACCTGTTGTTTAAAATATCCTCGATACTCTTCTCCCCAACCTTATAAGCAAAGATTTTTTGAAGCAAGGGATCAACTGTTTCCATCTCTTCTTCCAGTAACAAAAAACCGGGAAGAGGTAAGGCCTTCACCAAATGGGTGCGTCCCTGATCAGGCAATGAGGCCGGTAGGAATTCGTTATATTTTCTATTTTCCGGAAGATCGCTAAGAGCAAGGAGGACATCGAGCATATTCCCCCAGTATTCACCTTGCCCAAGATGTTCGATAATCTGCATAACTGCTGTGGATGCAGAAAGGTGACTCTCAGGAATCACCGCCGGCATTCCTGGGATACAAGTCTCTTCTGAAACAAAACAGCGGCAGGAGAAAGGTCGAACTGAATAAATACTGCAGTTGTCATTTTCCAAAAAAGGACAAGTACTGGCATTGCCATAGGATCCGGACTCCACATCTTCCCCCTGAAGACAGGCAGCGGCAAAGCCGTTGGTAGTCATTTCCGGACGCTGAGTATTTCCTTTTTTCTGCAGTTTTTCTGCAAACCACTCCATGGTATCATTCTCACGGATATGACGATGGATCAGATCCCCTTCAACAGCAGCCATTGTCACATTTTGAGTACAACAGACGGTGCAGCCCTTTTTACAGATAGTTTTCTCCTGTTGAGCCCATGTCTCGAACTCCTCATAGATTCCCAACAGAATTTTTTCTTTTAATGAGACCATACCGATTCTTCCTTTTTTTTGATAAAATTACAATTATTAATCCCATGCATATTAGTTGACTTTTCCACTCTCTTCCTTATAATCAAATTACGTACTGGTTCAAATGGTTATGTTATGGTTAAATCACACCAGCGTACTATAGCAGTTCACCTCAAAAAAAGGAGAATATTATGACACTCTCAAAGATGTGCTTGCTCTCTCTTTTCTTTCTGACAATCAGCAGTTTCACTACTGTTTCAGCTTCCGACAAGGATTATTCTGACCCCCAGGCTCTAGTTGATCAAAGCAGTGTCGTCTTGCAAACATTCAAAGACGATCCGAACATGACATGGTTTCGTGATAATGTTCAGCGCGCCAAAGCAATTTTTATCGTACCCCAGATGCTGAGAGCTGGCTTTGTTATCGGCGGCTCAGGTGGTTCGGGAGCTCTGCTCTCCAGAGATATTAAAACCGGGGACTGGAGCTATCCAGCCTTTTACACCATGGGATCAGTCTCATTTGGCCTGCAGGCTGGCGGTGAGACCTCGGAAATTATTCTCATGATCATGACTGAAAAGGGTATGGACTCCATGCTTACCTCATCCTTTAAACTTGGAGCAGATGCCTCGGTAGCCGCCGGACCAGTAGGAACCGGAGTCAAGGCAGCAACTACAGACATCCTTGCCTTTGCCAGGTCCAAAGGAGTCTTTGCCGGTGTATCCATCGAAGGGGCTGTGATCAGCCCCCGTAACAAGTGGAACGCATCATATTATGGACAACCCGCTACTCCTGCCGACATTACTATCAGGCATATGGTAACCAATCCTCATGCCGACAAACTGCGCTCCCTTGTAAACAAGAAGGATAAATAAACAACTTTCAAAGAAACCTATTAATTCTACTAATCTTACTACTTTTCTCTAATAGGCTTTGATGAATGTGTCTTCAGACTATGTCTTCCTTAGCATTGCTGAATGACACATGTTCCCCCCTATAAAAATAACCTTAAAAAAACGACCTGGTATTCCAGGTCGTTTTTCTTTTTCCTCTACTCCTCTTTTTGCAGAAGGAACTGATTCAATGATTGGTAAATCGCACCTCCTGCCCCTCTGTCTTGGGGTCTGTCTCGCTCTGTCCGCCTGCTCACCTGATAAAAAAGATTCACAAGAAGCTCCGCAGGCACCACCGCCACTACCTGTGGAAACCATTACTGTGCAAAAGGAACAAGTTCCCATCTGGCTGGAATACACAGGGAAAACAGAAGCGACTAAACGCATAGAAGTCCGCGCACGCGTATCAGGAACCCTGGAAGAAGTCCTCTTTGACGATGGAGATTTTGTCCTCAAAGGACAGAAACTCTTTGTCATTGAGAAAACATCCTACCAGGCATCTCTTGATCAGGCGCAGGCTGTACTGGAACTGGATAATGCTTCATTGAAACTTGCGATTTCCGATGTAGAACGCTACAAACCTCTGGTGGAAAAAGATTTGGCACCTAGGGCAACACTCGACCAGTATGTTGCCAAAGCCAATGAACTACGGGCCCAGATCAAGTCGGACCAAGCTGCAATCAGAGAGGCAAAGCTCACTCTCAGTTACACCGATATCCATGCGCCGGAATCAGGACGCATAGGTCGCAAACAGGTTGATGTTGGTAATATCGTAGGCTATTCGGAAAAAACCTTGCTCACCACCATCATCTTTGATGATCCCATGTATGCCTATTTTAATCCAAGTGAAGAAGATTTCCAGATCATGCGTCAGCATAAATCAAAGCAGATCATGGATGCCAAAGTCCGTGTTCCTGACAATCGTGGCCACCTGGTAAAACGTGAGCCATATCGTGGCCAGGTTGATTTCGGAGACAACCGTGTGGACCGAATGACCGGCACAATCACCATGCGTGCCATTGTTCCCAACCAGGACCACGACATCCTCGAAGGAACCTTTGTCTATGTAGATGTCTTTGTCTCCGACAAATCTAAATTTATGATGGTCCCCCCCAGTGTAGTCATGGAAGATCAGCAGGGCAGCTTTCTTTATATTGTTGATCCGGATGGCAAGGCCAAACGAGTCAATGTAACACGCGGTTTTGAAAGTAGATTTTACCTGCAGATTAAGGATGGACTGCAAGAAGGTTCTCAGGTCATCATTTCAGGACTACAAAAGATTAGTCAGGGTCGTGATGTTACAGGCAAGGATGTTACTGCCGAAAAGGGCGTCATGGCAGTCATGAAGCAACAAAAGATGGCCCCTACGGAGTAAGTATGTTATCAATATTCTTCATTAAACGTCCCATATTTGCCATGGTCATCGCCCTGATGACGGTAATTGCCGGTGCAGTCTGTATCACGAGTCTGCCCGTCCAGGAATATCCTGATGTCACTCCCCCCACAGTCGTTGTTTCTGCTACCTATGTCGGAGCCAATGCCTATACGGTTGAAGAGACCGTAACCCGCCCCCTCGAAGACCAGATCAATGGGGTCAAGGGCATGATCTACATGGACTCTTCCTCCACCAGTTCCGGTACATCCACGATCAATGTCTATTTTGAACCTGGTTATGATCTGGATATCGCGACTGTGGATGTGCAAAATAAGGTCTCCATGGCTACCCCTCAACTCCCATCCGAGGTGAAGCAACAGGGCGTTATCGTCGACAAACAATCCCCTTCCATCGTATGTTTTGTTGGTGTTACCGGTGATGAACGTTATGACGACAAGTTTCTCAGCAACTTTGTTAATATCAATATTCTGGACGAACTTCGCCGTATTCCCGGTGTCGGCAAAGCTACAAACATGGGAGAAAAAAAATATTCTATCCGTGTCTGGCTTGATCCTGACCGAGTGAAATCTCTGGGACTCAGTCCTACTGATATTATCAACTCTATTCAATCCCAGAACAGACAAGCCGCTATCGGTCGTATCGGCGCCGCCCCCACCTTTAAAAATCAACAGATCGAATTTGTCCTCACCACTGATGGCCGCCTCAGTCAAGTCAAGGAATTTGAGAACATCGTTATTAAATTCAAAGATGACGGCACGCTGGTCTACCTCAAAGACGTGGCAACGGTTGAGTTAGGCTCGGAAAAATATGACTGGAATGCCCTTATCAACAAGAAAGAGGCCGCGCTCGTTGCCATCTATCAACTACCCGGTTCCAACTCTCTTGCGATCAGACAGGCCGTAGTTAAAAAAATGGATGAACTCCAGGACCGTTTTCCGGAAGGAGTTGAATACCGCATCCCCTACGACACAACTCTCTATGTTGAAGTAGCCATCGACAACGTTGTAGAAACACTTTTTATAGCCGTGGCACTGGTTGTTCTGACCATCCTTATCTTTCTCGGATCCATCCGGCCCACTATCATAGCCGTCATTGCCGTGCCTGTATCGCTGATAGGAACCTTTGCCATACTGAAAGCTGCAGATTTTTCCATAAACTTTCTCACCCTTTTTGGCTTGATTCTCGCCATTGGTATCGTTGTCGATGACGTTATCCTGGTGGTGGAGAATGTGGAGCGACTGCTCAACGAGGATCCGGACTTAAGCGTTCCTCAAGTCGTCAAAAAAGCGATGATCCAGCTCATTGGCCCAATCGTAGCGACAACTCTGGTCCTGGTAGCCGTCTTTGTTCCAGTCTCCTTCATGCCTGGGCTGACCGGCTCTATCTACCGCCAGTTTTCCCTGACCATTAGTTTTTCAGTCCTTATCTCCTCGGTGAATGCGCTGACCCTGTCACCGGCACTTGCCGCCATCCTCATCAAACGCACCAAGGAAGGCAGTCAAAAATTTATCTTCTTCCGTTGGTTTGACATCTTTTTTGGATGGGTCACAAACATCTACACCAGTATTGTCGACATCCTGATCAAGGCCCGCTACCTGGTCATGCTTGTCTTTTTCGGTCTGCTCTGGGTTACCTACTATCTCTTCACCATAACTCCCACAGGCTTTGTTCCTGAAGAGGATAAAGGTGCATTGATGGTCATGTATAACCTCCAGCCCGGTTCTTCTATCGAAAAAACATCAGAAATACGCAAACAATTTGAAGAGATTCTCCTCGCCATTCCCGGAATCAAAGATGTGGTCATCATTGACGGCTACAACATACTTTCCTCAACTCTGGACTCCAGTTCCGGTGCGGGTTTTATCTCTCTCACTCCTTGGGATGAACGTAAAACACCTGAAATGCAAGTGGATGGCATTATCCGGGCCATCAACACAAAAGGCCAGGCCATCACTGACGCCAACGTTGCCGCCTTTAATATTCCAGGAATACCAGGCCTTGGAACAGTCGGCGGTTTTGATTTTAGAATGCAGGATTTTCTTTCCGGTGATCTCAACACCTTTGTTAATTACACAGGACAACTCCTGGCCGAGGCCAATAAAGACCCTCGTATCAGCAGTGCATACACCACCTATTCCCCCAACTATCCGATGCTCGCAATCGATATAGATCGTAAAAAAGCAGCCGCATTAGGGGTGGAAATGTCTGAACTCTATTCCACCATGCAGGCCTATTTCGGTTCCTACTATGTCAACGACTTTAACAAATACGGCAAGGTCTATCGAGTCTATGTCCAGGCCGACAAAAACTTTAGAAGCGAAGTCAAAGACATCGATAAGCTCTTTGTGAAGAACTACCAGGGAAATATGGTTCCACTTTCCACTCTGCTCAAGGTTTCCTTTGAAACCGGACCGCAGAATCTTCAGCATTACAACATGTACCGCTCCATCACTATCAACGGTGGAGCTGCTCCCGGATACAGCTCAGGTCAGGCAATGGCAGCCATGCAGGAAATATCACAACAAGTCCTGCCGCCAAGCAAAACTTACGGCTATGATTGGTCTGGTATGTCCTACCAGGAAAGACTTGCCGGTAATATGACCATCTATGTCTTCACCTTTGCTATTGTCGCTGTCTACCTCTTTCTCTGCGCCCAGTTTGAAAGTTGGGTTCTCCCCATCATGATCCTCATCACAGTTCCTCTGGTCATGCTCGGTGCCTTGATCGCTCAGCAGATCACGGGAATCGACAACAACCTCTTTGCTCAGGTAGGATTGATCCTTCTCATCGGCATGTCCACCAAAAATGCGATTCTCATCATCGAGTTCTGCAAGGAGCAGCGAGAAGAAGGATTTTCTATTATTGAATCGGCTCAAAATGCTGCCCGCCTTCGATTTCGGCCCATCATGATGACCATCATCTCCTTTCTTCTTGGCGTTATGCCACTGGCTTTTGCCACAGGTGCCGGGGCTATGACCATGCGCTCAATTGGAGTTGTTATCATGGGCGGTATGATAGCTGCAACTTTTGTCTCCACTCTTCTGGTCCCCGTTGTCTATGTCCTTTTAGAGACGGTTCGAGAAAAGTTTGTCAGTGTCGAAGAAGAAGTTCGTAATCGGCAGCTGGTTTAAGATTATTAATACAAATCTCCACGGGTAATCGTATGCGCCTTACACTCAAATCACAGTTATTCGCCATTTTCCTCTGTTTCATGGGCCTGCCTGAAAACAGCTACAGTACCGAACCAACACCTGCCCCGGAACTCGGCCTTGAAGACTTCATTGAAATCGCCCTTCGTAATAACCCGACAGTGACCATTGCCCGTAACGAAGTATCGGCTTCGGAAGGAAGAAAAACCCAGGCAGTCAGTGGATATCTGCCCAAGCTCAGTGCAACAGGTAACGCCGGACGCATCCATATCGCTGATCTGATCCCCGTTGACGAAGGAGGAATCGTATCCGGAAACCTATCCGCCAACCAGCTTATCTTTGATTTTGGCAATACCACCGGAGCGATTTCTGCCAGCGGCTATAATATTGAAGCGGCACAGGCACAATTGAATACCGTCGGCTCAGATCTTGTCTACCAGGTCAAAGCCGCCTATTACACTGTGCTGGAGAAACATTATCTGATTATTGTGGCCAATGAACAGGTCAAGAGTTACCAGATGCACTATGAACGTGCCAAAGAGTACTTTAAGGCTGGAGTAAAATCCAAAATTGACGTCACCAATGCTCAGGTTGAACTGACGAATTCCAGATTGCAATTGCTACAGAGCCGCTTTGCCCTGAAATCTGCCAGGGTCGCACTGGAAAAAATTATCGGTACAAGGCCTGCTGATGGAACCTATCGCATTCGCCGGCAGGATCATGACTTCAATGAATTTATTAATTTCCTCGCTCCCATGCCGGCCTCACAAGAAGAACTGTTACAAACCGCCACTCTCCAACGCCCCGACCTGCAGCAGGCAAAAAAACAAATCAGTTCTGCCGAATCACTACTCAAATCTACCCAGGGAAGCTACTGGCCAACCCTTGGCGCAACTGCCTCCTATGACACCCATGATACTGACATTTCTACATTTCAAGACCAGTGGCAGGTTGGTTTAGCTCTGGACTGGGAATTCTTTTCCGGTTTCCGTACCCAGGGAGAAGTAGTTGAGGCAAAATCCAATTTGCGGAGCTCCAGGGCTCAGATGCGTGACATCGAACTCACTGTCACCCAGGAAGTAACCGACAATTTCCTCCTTGCCGATGAACAACGGGAATCTATTTTTCTTGCCGATGAAATTCTCACCCTCGCTGAGGAGAATTTTGATCTGGCAGATCAACGCTACAAAACCGGCCTTGGAGACATGATAGAATTCAATGATGCCCAGCTCAGAGTTTCAGAAGCCAGGAGTAACCTGGTAACTACTTTTTATGGATACAACACTGCTCTGGCCAGCCTTGAAAACGCCATAGGTAAGTATCCGGATATGAGTGAGCCCACTGACAAAGAGATACAAGAATGAACCGAAGAAGTATCTCCAATCGAAACAGACACTCCTGTAGCGCCAAACTTTTTTCAACACCCCCTGCCATAGTTGAAATCAGCTCAACACGACAATGTCCCACAGCTAAAAAGAGATTTAAACATATGTCCATTTGTAGTCCCTGACCTCTTTTAAATTCATATGCTTACTCCACTCCCCGCTACCGCATCTCCTTTGACAACAGAAAAGGAAATCATACTGATTGTAGAAGACTCCTCAGTCAATCGTAAGCTCTTATCCAATCTACTGACCCGACACGGTTATCAGGTGTGGAGCACGGAGAATGGGCAAGCCGCCCTGGAGACTCTGAAACAAGGCTTACCTGACCTGATAGCCTTGGACATCATGATGCCTGTCATGGATGGATACGAGCTCTGCAGGTTACTTAAGAAAGATAAACGAACCAGAGATATTCCTGTCATATTCATCAGCTCACTGAATGAAACGGAAAATAAATTGACCGGATTTAGAGCTGGCGGGGTTGATTATATAACCAAACCTTTTCATCACGAAGAGGTGCTTGCCCGTTTTTCCACCCACCTGAAACTGAGTCGACTGCAGCACCAACTGGCAGAACAAAACAGACAACTGAAGCAAGAGCAGCAAAAAACCGAATCACTCCTTCTCAATGTGCTTCCTGTACAAGTCGCAAGAGAACTCATCGCAACAGGAAACTACCAGCCACGCACCTTTGATCAGGTCACTGTCTGTTTTACCGATATTATTGCATTCACTTCCACCGCCTCCTCTCTCACACCCGAATTCATTATAGGTGAGCTCAATGACATCTTTACCGGATTTGACCAGATAGCTGAAGAGAATGACTGTGAAAGAATAAAGACAATGGGTGATGCCTACCTTTTTACCTGTGGCGTCCCCGAGGAAAATAAGGCGCATGCATTCAATGTTGTCAAAACCGCAAAAGCAATAATTAATTTTTTAGAACAACGCAACAAGTCATCAAAACAACAATGGCAGATCAGAGTTGGCATGCACAGTGGGCAAGTCGTCAGCGGAATAGTTGGTTCAAAAAAATATCTTTTTGATATCTTTGGTGATACAGTCAATATCGCAGCTCGCATGGAAGAACTTTCATTACCAATGCAGATCAATATTTCAGAGGCAACCCATATATTGCTGAAAGACCGTTTCACCTTTACCAGAAGAAGTGGTATTGAGGTGAAAGGTAAGGGAAAATTATCCATGTATCTTGTTGAAGATACAATTGTTTCCTGATTTTTCCACCAGTCACTTCATCTACTATCATTTTCCCCACTCTCTCTTCGACTTTCACACACAACTTATACCTGTGTGAAAAAAGGACTCCAGGTCCAGTAAAGTATCCACCCTCCTTTTACATAGTTCTTGACAAATCCTTTGTTTTTTGAGGAAGATACAATATTACAATGACTATTAAGTGAAAACACGGCGTTTTCGCCAAGCAGAGATAGTCGATTATTCTCTTTTCAAAAGGAGTAGCAAAATGGCAAAAAAGAAAGATAAGAAAAAAAAGGATGACAAGAAAAAAGACAAGAAGAAAAGTAGCTGCAAAAAATCTGCCTGCAAAAAAAAGGACGACAAGAAAAAGAAAAAATAGTGCTAAGGGTACCTTGAAAAATTAGAATTTTCGTTCAAAATCGAGGCATGAGAAAAATTTTACCGCAGGCATATGTTAGATATTCCGAGGATAAAATTTTTCTCATAACGAAGAGTTTGGGCAAAAAGGCAATTATGCAAGTTGACCTTAACCAATAAGATCCGACACAGCAGTCTCACTCTTATTGCCAAACTGCTTTTTCCTTCTGGATCGCTACTCTACCAGGTGATCACTTGGCTAGAATAAAAAACAGGGGGTCAAGATTTCTCTTCACTCCCTGTTTTTACTGAAATCACCTGCCCAATAATCTCATATCAAAGAACTCGCTTATCGTTCAAAAGTGCAGACACACTTCTCTCAGTCAAGTTTGACATTAGCCCCCTTCTAATCATATAATTAGTAATTAAATATAGATATCATCAAGGTAACTATTCAGGCGAATATTACCAGTCATGCTTGTTGCAGTACAGGGGCTATATTTCTCTTTTTTCATTCCAGCTACTTATCAATTAATCTCATTAACTTCTGAGAGTATACACATGTGGTCAACAACAATCCTTCGCTGCTCTATTCTTTTCCTTCTCATGCCTGCTTGTGTTTTCAGCCTTTCTTCCTGCACCAGATCAATAGCAACAGATGATGACGCCGTTTCCGGGAAAGAAATGTTATTGACCAATATGGGAAATGGAATATGCCTTCAACGTTCATCAGGTCTGATGTGGCAGATCGAAGAAAGTCAGAAATTTTCCAACTGGAACGATGCCATCAACTATGTAACCACCTTAACACTCGGTGGATTCAATGATTGGCGGCTACCAACTCGTGATGAGTGCCTCAGCTTAGCGGAATTACTTGAGATGAAAACAGGAGATTGCCCCATCAAGATCAAGAGAGGTCACTGGGTCAGCAACAATAACAAACATGAGTCCGGGTATTGGGAAGATTATCCACTCTGCGGTGGGTCGGAGTTTCGTTGGATAAAAGATAAGAAGAGTACTGTGCGGGCAGTACGTCGTTAGCTGAGAATTTCTTAAAAAACACCTTGGTTCCTCCCGTTTATATAACATCCTATTTTTTTAAAATTGAATTCTCTGCTGCTTTCTTAATTGCCGGATTCCAGCAGGACCTCAAAACACTTGCCTATTAAAAGGATCAAAAACATGGGAACAATAAAATGTACCGAGTGCAACACCCCGGTAAACACAAAATCCCAAGTATGCCCCCAGTGTGGAGCAAGTCTGAAAAGTCAGGTCAATCGCTTGGGATGCATCGGGAAAGTATGTCTCATTTTATTACTTCTTGGGCTGGCAGGAAACTTATTAAATTTTTGTACTGGTACTGGAAGTAATTTACCTGTGCCCAGCCCCAAACAATCAAATGAGTATAGGGCTGAATAATTTCGATTACGTTATCAACTCTTTTTACCTACTTCGTTATTGCAAATTTTCAACCACTGCGTCATACATAAGATACGATACAGAATCAAAAAACTTGCGCCCTTCGTGCATGAAATCTTCAGCTATCTTGCTGTCTGTCCAACTTTGAATTGATCATTACCCATGGCTACAGAATGTACACTGCTAACCAATAGAGACAATGATCGTCTCTGCCTTACCTTTCTGGGTTCCTGGACTATTCACACCCCATTGTGTTCTACTCCTGACATTCGTCCCCTTTGCTCTCCTGATGTCAAAACCCTTTGCTTCAACACGGATAATCTCAAGCAATGGGACAGCAGGTTACTTATTGAACTTTCACGAATAATCGATTTAGCGATCTCTCAATCCATCGCAGTGGATGATCAAGGTCTCCCTCCAGGTGTTCGCAATCTCCTCAAGCTCACCAGACAAACCAGGGACCAGCAATCCACTGCAAAAAAGACTCCTCGCTTTGCACTCCTTACAGATATCGGCAATCAAACCCTTCGTTTTTTTAAGCAATCTCATGAAATGCTGGCCTTCACCGGTGAAATCCTCCTGGCCTACAGTCGACTTTTTCTTGGCCGTGCCCGCTTTCTCAAAAAAGATCTTTTCTATTTCCTTTATGACTGTGGTCCACAATCTCTGCCCATCGTCACTCTGATCTCTTTTCTTGTTGGAGTTATTCTGGCCTTTGTCGGTGCTGTTCAACTAAAAATGTTCGGTGCTGATATCTATATTGCCGATCTGGTTGGGTTGGGTATGACCCGGGAGATGGGAGCCATGATGGCCGCCATCATCCTTGCTGGCCGGACCGGTGCTGCCTTTGCGGCTCAACTCGGCACCATGCAGGTCAATGAAGAGATTGATGCGTTAAGAACCATGGGAATCAATCCAATGGATTTTCTTGTCATCCCCAGAATGACATCCCTTGTATTGATGATGCCGCTGCTTGCTCTTTGGGCTGATTTTATAGGTATTTTAGGTGGTTTCTTTATCGGTTGCCTGACACTTGATATTAGCGCCACGCTCTATTACGAACAGACTGTCAAGGCCATCACTCTCAATCATTTTTCAGTGGGACTCATTAAGGCCGTAGTTTTTGGATATCTGGTAGCCTTCTGCGGTTGCCTCAAAGGAATGCAATGCGGACGCAGTGCATCTTCTGTTGGCAATGCAACCACCTCTGCCGTAGTAACTGCCATCGTCTTTATTGTCATCGCAGATGCGTCATTCACTTTCCTCTTTAACATCATTGGGGTATAACAAAAGTATTATGACTTCCGCCCTGCCCCTCATTGATGTTCAGGATCTGACAATGGCCTACGGCGATTTTATCCTGCAGCAGGAATTGACGTTTTCCATCGCCAAAGGAAGCATTTTTGCTATCATGGGAGAATCCGGATGCGGCAAATCCACCCTGCTCAAATATATGATAGGTCTCAAACGCCCCACAGTGGGTGCTATCCATTACTCCGGTACGAATTTCTGGAAAAGCTCCTCCCAAGACCAGATACACCTTCTGCAAAAGACCGGCATCCTCTATCAATCCGGGGCATTATGGAGTTCTATGACCATCGCTGAGAATGTTGCCCTTCCCTTACAGCAATTCACCGACCTCTCCACCAAAATTATCAGTGAGTTGGTAGACCTGAAACTTGCCCTTGTCGGACTTGAAGGTTTTGCAGACTACTTTCCCGCAGAGATCAGCGGTGGCATGAGAAAGCGTGCAGGACTGGCCCGTGCCATGGCACTGGACCCAGACATTCTTTTTTTTGACGAACCTTCAGCCGGTCTAGATCCCATCAGTTCCAAATCACTCGATGACTTGATCCTTGAACTTCGTGACAGTCTCGGGGCCACCATTATCATGGTTACCCATGAATTGCCCTCAATCTTTGCCCTGGCCGACGATTCCGTCTTTCTAGACCCCGAGACACGAACCATGCTGACCACCGGCAACCCAAAAACCCTGGCTAAAGAAAGCGACATCAGCAAGGTCAGACAGTTTCTCAGTCGCAATACGCAATCACCAAAAGGACTTCCTCAGTAATCATGGCGAGCAAAACATTACAACCAGCACTGATAGGGATCTTTGTAGTCCTTTCCTTTATTCTGTTTGCTGTGGCAGTCATCATCTTTGGCGGCAATCAATTTTTCACAAAAAAAAATACGGTGATCGCCTACTTTGACGGCTCACTGCAGGGTCTAAGCGTAGGAGCACCTGTTACCTACCGTGGTGTAACCATTGGCCAGGTAAAAGCTGTAAAAATCCATATAAAAGCCAATGCCGACGAGCGGCATCAGATCATTATTCCAGTTCTGATTTCACTCATCCCTGGAAAACATATCATCATGGACAACATTGATACCCATGAAGAGAACGAAGCGAATCAATTCCTGGAAGCCATGTGTAAGAAGGGACTCAGAGCCAAACTCAAACTCCAGAGCCTGGTCACCGGCAAGCTCTATATCGATCTTGCTATTTATGAGAATACCACTCCTGTATATCAGGATCAGGACGGAATCTACTTTGAAATTCCCACCCTCCCTTCAGAGATGCACCAAATTTCCAGGGTTCTGGAAACTGTAAACTTTGGAGAACTGTATGACAAGGCAATCAGTACATTCAGCTCCCTTGAAAACCTAGCCGCAAACCTGGACCAAGCACTGGATAGTAAACGAACGCAACACCTGCTGGACGAAGTTTCCACTGCCACGACAAGCCTCAACTCCATCCTCTCCAAAATCGATGGCAAGATATCTCCTCTTATGCAGAAAATGGATAGCAGCTTCGAACATATCAATGAACTTGCCATCCATGCTGACCAGGCAGTCATCTCTTTTGACTCGAAGATGATGCCTTTCATGGATGATATGACGACAACCCTCTCTCAACTTGACACAACCCTGAAACAGGCAGAAAAAGCGATACAACCCAGCTCCCCCCTTTATTTCAGACTCACAGAGGCCATGCGTCAGCTTGAAGAGACGGCCAGCGCCATCGAGAACCTGAGTACATTCCTCCATCGTAATCCCGAGGCCCTGATCTATGGTTTACAAAAAACAGGAACCGACGTTCATGACCAATAGTAGACTGTACAGGATATTTTTTCCTGCTCTCCTGGTTCTCATCTTTTTGACAAACGGCTGTATGAAGCAGGGCCTCCCCCTCTACTACCACACCCTCAGCAGCCCGGAACAGTCATCTCTTTCTTCCGCTCAAAATGATCTGCCAGCCATCCTGGTGGGTCCTGTTCACGTCGCCTCCTTCCTTAACCAACAACAACTCGTCAAACAACAAACAAGCAATTCCGTTTCTCTCGTGGAACAGCACCGCTGGGCAGGGAATCTTACAGAAATGTTGAGCAATACACTCATCACGCAACTGAGTCAGCAACTGAGCAGTGAACACATATACAGTTTTCCAAGCACTTATTCAGAAAACGAACTCCGTCTGGAACTTGATTTTCTGCACTTTGAAGAAGATCAGAACAGAAAGGCGAATATTGAAGCCCGATGGAGAATTTTGTCGGATGATGATCAAACCATCCTCCATACTGCGACTTCACGCTATAGAA
The DNA here is from genome assembly GCA_030145625.1 of Desulfocapsa sp. GTDB lineage: Bacteria > Desulfobacterota > Desulfobulbia > Desulfobulbales > Desulfocapsaceae > Desulfocapsa. Next base: position 26,112 of record JAQYVF010000020.1, read on the forward strand.
TAGTACCTGAGACAAAAGATTATGATGGCTTGGTTCAGGCACTCAGTCAAGGCCTTACCCGCCTCAGCCTGGATATTTCCGCCAAGATTCTTCTACTCACCTCTTCAACGGATAGAAACTGACCATGACAACAAAAACTTTTGCCCGTTTTTCATTTCTTTTTATTACCTTTTCTCTGTTTATCCTCTATCCTCAAGGAAGCAAAGCCCTTACCGTTGAACGCTGGCTTGACCAGACGGTGTATGTCCCCGTCTATTCTCACATTTATGCGGACTCACGATTCAAAGACAAGCCCTTTCAACTCACAGCCATCATCAGTATCCGAAATACGGACCTGAACACCCCATTCATCCTGGAAAAGGTCGACTATTATGATTCCCATGGAAAATTACTCCAACATTACCTGAAAAAACCTGTAACAATTGCCCCGCTCGCCTCTACCCGCTATATAGTCCCTGAATCTGACACCCTTGGTGGCTCAGGAGCAAAATTTATTGTCAGCTGGAGCAGCAAAAACAGTGTCACTGAACCTATTATTGAAGGAATTATGATCGGAACAAAAATGCAACAGGGGATCTCTTTTGTGACGAACTCACAAATCCTTTCCGGAACCAAAGCAGATTAGACATCCGCTCCCCTGGAAATTTCCCTCTTCCCTTTCTAAAGGCTACTTCTAATTTTTCAAGGTACCCTAAAACCAATCTTTTCTTATGAAACACGAAAATTCGCAAAGCAGTAGTGCAAAACTCTTCGGCAGTTCTTTTGAAAAATCCTTTAAACAGGCCATGACACCGTTTGAGGAGTTTGTCCATGCCGAGGCTTCCTCAGGTTTGCTCCTCATGGCCTGCACAATCGCCGCCCTGGTTATAGCCAATACGGGTTTGTACACTGCCTATGATGCCATCCTGCATACCAAAATAACCATTGGCGGTGGGGATTTTGTAATCTCTCTCAGCCTGCATCACTGGATCAATGACGGCCTGATGGCCCTTTTCTTTTTTACTGTCGGACTGGAAATCAAACGGGAGATCCTCGTCGGTGAGCTTGCCGACCGCCGGCAGGCCATTCTTCCCATAGCTGGTGCACTGGGAGGTATGATCATACCAGCCCTGATCTACGTCGCTATCAATGGCAACAGCGACGCCATTGACGGCTGGGGAATCCCTATGGCCACGGATATCGCCTTTGCCATGGGAGTACTGGCTCTGCTTGGAAAACGTGTTCCAAGGCCGCTGATTGGTTTTCTTCTGGCACTGGCCATCGTCGATGATTTAGGTGCAGTCCTCGTCATTGCCGCCTTTTATACCGACCAGATCAACACCTCAGCACTCCTCTTTGCCGGCGGGGCCCTGATAATGCTGATCCTTTCAAATATGGCTGGAATCCGCCGCCCTCTCCCCTATGTCGTCTTTGGCATACTGCTCTGGCTGGGAATGCTCAAATCCGGTGTTCATGCCACCCTTGCCGGGGTAATCACCGCACTCACCATACCTGCCAACTCCTACTGTGAAGCCCTGCCCTTTGTTCAGCGGATGCGCGAGCTCAATACGCAGTTTGAAGACCTCAATGAACAGCGTAAACATATTATGGAAAATGGCAGCCAACAAAAAATCCTGCAATCCATGGAAAATTTTGTCCATAAAATGGAAAGCCCCCTGCAACGCATGGAACACAATCTGCACACCTGGGTCTCATTTCTGATTATTCCCATTTTTGCTCTCGCCAATGCAGGAATTCCCATCGACCTATCTACATTAGGCGTTACCATGATGCATCCGGTGACTCTTGGTGTTATCCTGGGACTTATCGTTGGAAAACTCATCGGCATATCCTTCTTTTCCTGGCTGGTGGTCAAGATAGGATGGAGTCGCCTGCCCCAGGGGGTAACCATGGGTCAGATTACAAGTGTCGCCCTCCTTGCCGGAATCGGTTTCACCATGTCCATTTTTATTGCAGGACTGGCCTTTGACAATCCACACTACCTACTCAACGCCAAGATTGGTATCCTCGCTGCATCACTTGCTGCCGGGATTATCGGATATATTGCTTTACTGCTGAGTACCCAAAAATCGTAACAGAGAGCCACTTCTTCTCATGTCACTTACAGCAACACTCTTCGACCTTATTAAGGGCTGCCCCAGAAATATCAAGAGACGCCTTCTGCGCGATATTCTACTCATCCTCTTTGTGACTTCCGGAGCCATTCTGGCCATTGTCATGGTCCAGGGAATCAAAACCCAGAACGACATTTCCACGGCCCTTATTAATGACTCCAATCGTCTGGTAAAAAAACGTTTCAAGTCCTTTACCGCGCCACTCGACAACACCATGAAACTCCTCGCCAAGTGGGGTGAATCCAACCTGCTCAAACTCGACGACCCCGAGCTTCTTGCCCGACAATTCCAGGCTCTCATGGAGATTCAACCAGCTATCAGCTCAATAGCTCTTGCCGACACTGAGACAAACGAAGTGAGCCTTTCTCATCACAAAAACCAGTGGTTTTTATATGAGCATCGTAAAGGACTGGCAATTACCTCAAACCTGATTAACGGAAAGCTTGTCAACAAAGAAGAAAACCCAAATGACAGCTACAATCCGGCACAATCCCTCTGGTTTCGTGGAGCAATGACCATTTCCCCTGCCGGAAGCCTCTTTTTGACCGACCCCCATATCCTTCAAGGGTCAGAAGAGATCGGGATCACTGCAAGCCTTAGCTGGTCGAAACGTGACACCTCGAACAACTCTTTTATATCTTCCTTCTCCTTTACGATAAAAGAGCTCATGCTCTTCATGGAAGATCTTGAGATTACCGAAAATGGCCACATACTGCTGCTGCAAAAGAACGGAACCCTCCTGAGCAACATTAGAAATAACAGTCAGCAGACGTCAACTGCCGTCTCCTTGCAAAAAGGAAAAAACCTGTCAGAACAACTTCTTCGCACCGTGACCAAAAAACTTCAGGAAGGCTCCGGCGACCCCAACAAAATTATTTCCATAAAGAACAACAACAGTACATGGTGGCTTGGATTCACCCCACTCCATGAGCTGACTCAGGATGTATGGGTTGCTATTGTCATTCCGGAAAGCGACATCTTTTCCAATCTGCGTAATCAATGGCTCCGTTTTGGTATGTTGGCCGGGTCCATTCTCCTGGCGGGTATCCTCATGACTATCTTTCTGGTTCGGAGATACAGCCACCAGCTCAAAGACCTTCCCCAACAGCATATTGACAGCTATGGCTACGAAAACGAGATAGCAGCACTCATCCGAGCAGGTGAATCATCCACCCTGGAATTCAAATCAACCATGCGCGCCAACCTCAAAACAGGAAAACATGGGAAAGAGATCGAGCTTGCCTGGCTCAAGACTGTGACAGCATTCATGAACAGTGATGGTGGAATCCTCCTTATCGGAATAGAAGATGACGGAAATATTTTAGGTATTGATGCAGATGATTTTGCCAATGAAGATAAATGCCGACTTCATTTCAAAAACCTGATCAACTCGCATATCGGAGCCGAATCTTCCCGCTTTATTCATCTCAAGATTGTGACCATTCACGATAAAACCATACTCATCATCGAATGTGAACGGGTGCGTCGGCCGGTCTTCCTCTCGGTCGGCAAAAATGAAGATTTTTTCATCCGTTCAGGACCGTCAAGCATGAAACTCTCCATGAGCCAAATGATAAAATATCTATCAGAACGCTGATTCTACGTTCTCTCTCCACAAAACTGTTTTCACAATACCCTCAGGAATCTCCATGTCCAGACCGAATTTTCAACATATAACCTCTCGCTGCTTTATCAATGCCCCCTGGTATGACCTCAAAGAGAGGTATCTCGATCTTTTTCTTACGCATGGTATTCAGCCGGAGATTGGCCTGGAAGGTCTCTGTCTCTACGAGGAACCCAGAGACGAATTCATTAAAATAGCTAAAATCCTGCAAGATAACGGTCTCGACTGCACCCTGCATGCGCCATTCTTTGACCTTGCTCCAGGTGCCCTTGATCCTGAAATATTAGAAGCCAGCCGCAGTAAGTTGCGCAAAGCCTTCAGCCTGATCGAAGTCTTTCGCCCAAAATCAATTGTTTGTCATCTGAATTATGAACAAAATAAACAGGGTTACAAAGAAAAAGAGTGGCGGATTGCAGCTATCGAGACATGGAAAGAACTCACACAGATCGCTGCTGCCTCAGAGACCATTCTCATGTTGGAAAACACCTACGAAAACAGTCCCGTGGCCCACGAAACCATCCTTTCCACATTGAATTCTTCCCATGCCCGCTTCTGCCTCGATGCAGGCCACCTCATGAGCTTTGCCAAGACAGGCTGGCAGGAATGGCTACCCAGACTCTCTCCCTGGTTGGGTCAGCTCCACCTCCATGACAACAACGGCAACGAAGATCAGCATCTCGGCTTAGGATTAGGTTCCTTTGATTTTAAAGGCCTGTTTGACTTCCTGGCAACAAACGACCTCCATCCCCTAGTCACCCTGGAACCCCACAGTGAAGAAGATATGTGGCAGGCCCTGGAATATCTAGACCGAACAGCCTTACTGGAGCAACTCTGAACAAAACAGAAAAAGAGCTGGCAGTTTTACCTGACTGGCTTTTTGATGATAGATGAGATGATAAGAAATCGCTTTGCCAAACAAGCGATCAGGAAGATGAAAAATACTCAAAAGACTATTTCCACCTCAAAATTGTCTGGGAAAATGTCTTTGCTTCTCGATGAAAAATTGAGAACCTAGACACAAACCGCTTTTGACAAACATAACAGCAAACCAAAATAAATTCCTCTCAAGAACCTTATATCATACCATTCTCACTGCATTCCCTCCCGCAAATCACAAGGACGAGCCAACCCGTTCTGCTTCACCAAGGTGTCAATCATAGGTGACACTTGGTTCTTCATACCCGGGCCAGCTATCGTCAAAATGCTCGCATTGGATCTTCCTGTGATTTGTGTTTGCCCATAGTTTATCCTTTTGAGTCAATGAACCAGAATATGATGAGGACGAGGGGCATGAGGATGTCCCAGTAAAAGACGAATCCGGCATTTCCACGTTCTTTGTTCCGGTTCTTGATTTGCTCGAGGATGTGCCCCACAGCACACCCCCACATGAAAATGGTAAATACGATGATTGTGGCGAGCCAGAATCCATTGTCAAACCAGCCGCAGCATACTCCCAGTGTACCGATACCAAGGTTGGCCAGTCCCACTTCTTGCTGAAACGGATTGCCTTTTGGCCAGCCGATATATTCGGCGATGATGTCCGCTTTGAAAAGGTGTCCGAAGGCAAATCCGAGTGCTTGCGCTCCGACGCCGTAGATGAGCAGATTGGTAAGGATGATGTGTGTCCAGTGGCCGGTGCCCTGCTGAATGAGTCCGGTGATGGAAAAGGTGACTACAAGTAACAACGGAATATAAATACCGTAGTCCGTAAATAGTTTTCTCATATCAGGCCTTATATAAACATGTTTGCTGATTTTGAATAGCGTAAGGCATGGCGCATGGTTTTGCGAGGGGGCCATTAATCAGTAAGTGTCACGACAAAGTCATCCCCTGCCGCGCCGACAAAAGAGATATAGCTTCCCTTAGCAACAACGATTGGCAGTACACTGATATCCAGGCTGTCGAAAACAAGTTTCTTATCTTGAGCAAACACCATGACTCTGCCATCGGATGGAATTGAACAGGAGAAAACAGCTTGCTTATCAGTTTTTCGCCATTCGTTCAAACCCTCAGCCCCGATGCTAATCGTATCTCCAGTACTTGGCAGAGAAATGACATTGGCTGCTTCTGAATAGATAAAATTACCGGTTTGAAGCCATCGCTGACCATCGACTTCCTCCAATCGTAACGTCAACAGGTCCCTGGCGTATTTCATACACATACCCGCAGAACTCTCACTATCGAGCTTCAATAGCATCATATTGCCGGCATCAAAAAAAATATATCCTGGTAACTCTGGTATCCGTCCGGTTTCTGCAATGTTCACAATAAAATCATAATTTGTGACATTACGAAAAACCCACAGTTTCTTGTCGAATAAAGATCCTGTCCATGGAGAATTCACCTTTGCTATACTTTCGGCAATGACCATATAGGAAGCGGAGTTCTCGCCCACTGCAAGCAGAAGGTAATTTGCCCCCCCATACGGTTTTAACCAATATTTATTGCCGCTTTCTGAATGATAATAGCCATCATCTCTATACTGCGAAGAATCGGCAGCAACAAATTGTTCTCCATCCCAGGAGCTTGTCTCCAGGGTATTGGAATCTCGATCAAAGCTTATTTTCATAATGGCATTAGAGGTAGCATAGATCCCGGCAAGCTCAACCATTGAGGCTGGAATAACAGCAGGTTCAGGAGGAAGCAAAAGCGTATGTTTATCAGCCACTCTTTTCTTTCCTTCCAGCACTGCCTGCATAATCTTTTCCGTCACCGAAGTTGCATCGATATCCGGTCCGGCAAAAAGCACAGCAACCGTCAACCTTTCCTCCGGTACAACCAGAATGAAAGATGAAAACTCTATGGTACCGCCACTTTTCCCCAAAGCCGTAATGCCCTGTTCAGCAAATTCCCTCTTCTGCACGAAATCCCAGCCTAATCCAAAATTTAATAATGTTCTTTCGCCAACAGCGGTTTCAGGTCCATACTGAGCTTTGGTAAATTCGACAATTGAAGCCGCTGATAACACCTTATTGCTATACAAAATAGTTGTAAAATTGCACAGATCTTCAGCGGTAGAAGAGATACCACCGGTAGCAAATGCGCTGACATACTCAAGAGGCATAAGAGATCCTGTTTGCTTGTACACCTGTGTAATATTCTTATTTCCATCCTTAAAAGAGCAACTACTGTGAACCATTTGTAATGGTTCAAATATTACTTGTTGCAGGTAGTCGGCATATGACATACCACTCACCTGTTCAATAACAGCTTCTGCAACAGTCAAACCATCGTTGCAGTAGACACTCAACATGCCTGGCTCATGTTTGAGCCTATTGTCTGTGAGATACGCCAGGGTTTCGCCAATATAATTTGGATTTCCACGAGAACCAAACGCGTTCCTCAAGTTTGTTCCCGGCAGACCTGATGTATGATTCAGCAACATCCGTACGGTGATATCCTGATATCTTTTGTCTACCATACGAAATTTTTCCAGATACCTCGTCACAGGTGCATCCAGTTCAACTTTTCCCTGATCAACCAGGCTCAACATGGCAACGGCGGTAAAGATCTTGCTGACAGAACCTATATTAAACTGGGTCTCTCTATCGACCGGCAGAGACTTTTCACGATTGCGCATGCCAAACTGTTCTGAATAGACAATTTTCCCATCATCCATGATCGCAACTGCGGCAGACGAGCCATTGTTGGTAGATAATTCTTTCCAGATATCGATACGGGCATCTTCGATGGCCGAGGTATAAACAGAACCTTCTGTGGGGACACCACTCTGTGCAATGAATGCATTTCCACATAGAAGAAATATAACCCAGACAATGAATAGCTGTTTCATGGTAAATCCTTTTATTACTCACAAGTTATGAGAAGTCAATTGTCTCTTCTCGCCCCTGTTTGACTATCGTAGTTCTGCCAACTGAGAGTAGATCGCTCTACCTCCCAAGCGATTGGCAACCAGACTGGCACTGAGACAGGTGACCATCAGAGGAAGAATAAGTTCATAACTTCTGGTCATTTCAACAATAAGAACGATACCGGTAATGGGTGCCTGCACAGTTGCGGCAAAGAGGGCTCCCATTCCTCCAATTGCAAAAACCCCAGCATGTTCAACAAGGCCTGGAAAAATCATAAACACAATCTGTCCATACCAGAGTCCAAAGAACGTCCCAAGAGCTAGCATGGGGGCAAAAATACCGCCAGGTGTGCCAATGGAGTACGAACACAGAGAGAAGAAAAAGCGCAGGACAAAAATGAGCAGCATGGCCCTGGTAGAGAAATGGTGGTTGAGGGCAAGTTCCAGACCATTATGACCACTGCCGGTCACAACAGGAAAGAAGTATCCGGCAAGACAAATACCGACGGCAACGAGAGCCGCAAACAGGTACGGCCTCACTCCTTTCTGCTTTTTACTAAAAGAGACACCGGAAATCAGAAGCCGGTTAAACAAGGTACCGATCACCCCGAAACAGACACCAAGAAGCACGAAAAGAGGTAAGGATGCGAGAGAAGGACACTGAAAAGAGGCATTGATAATATCTGATTGCTGGCCGTTAAGAAACTGCACCACAACCACTGAAAGCGTACTTGCCAGAGTGACTGCCATCAACGAATGAAAATTGTATCTGAACTGATCACGCATCTCTTCAGTGACAAAAATAAGGCCGGCAAGGGGGGCATTAAAGGCCGCGGCAAGTCCGGCAGCTGCACCGGCGGCCACCAGGACATGATGCTGAAACCGGTCCTGATGACCTTCTCCGCCCACCATTGTGCCCAGCGCGCTGCCCATGTGAATTGTCGGGCCTTCTCGCCCCAAGACCATACCGGAACCAATGGCCAGAAGGCCTCCCAGGAATTTGACCGGCAATATGCGTCTCCAGCGTATAGTCTTGTGTTCTTTCAGTGTAATTTCAACCTGCTGAATACCCGATCCCGAGGCCTCAGGAACGATCTTTTTGACCAGAAAAAGCGAGAAAACGACTGCTGCAACAGTCAAAACGCAAAGAAACAATAAAATGAGAATTGAGCCGTCAATTGAATGAAACAACATCTGCCGCCACGCATCAGCACTATCAAGGACAGTATGAAATAGGGCAGCAACCAGACCAGTGAGTATCCCAACCAGCCCGCTCTTAACAAGCAACATATTTCCAGTATGCTTTTGATTCATCAGCAGAAAATATCCATAAACGAGTTCCCTAATTTTAATTGTATTGTCCAAATAAAGTCGTTTCCTGTCGAAACTGCCTCCAGGCCGATCTTACAAAAACGATAGCACGTGTGTATGAGAAAATGGAAGTTTTTCTCCATACAACTCTTATCGGATACAGGAAATACATACCAAATTCAATGATACTTTTCCCCATGGAGAGATCTTCTATTATCGAAACTACAAGGTACGAGACAATTCCTTGTCAGGATATCAATCTATCCACCAGACACGGAAAATAGATATTTCCTATTTGCACTATAGGAAATATCAAGCTAATCATTCCTCACTTTCATTTTTTCAAAACACTCAGGAGTCTCACGGTCTCAGAGAATCGTAGCGAAAAATTGAGAAATCTAATCCAGAGCTTCATGGATTTGAGGCAAATAGTTTGGCTGTTTAACGAAAAAGCATAGATATATTGGCCTATTTGTCAAACCTATAACAGGGTTATCTCTAAATCCAATAAATTCACAGACACGCTCATCCCGTCAATTAATAAAGGAGAACTCCAATGAAAAGACTTACCATTATTGCCCTATCCCTTCTCTGCCTGTTCAATATGGCAGCCATTTTCGAGAAGTTTAATTATCTGGAGCCGGATCAGTTTAAGCAGTGGCTTGAGACGAACAAACCCATGGTCATTGTCGACATCCAGGACAAGGCCTCCTTTGCTGCCCACCATTTCTCCGGTTCCATAGAAACAAATGCCTTTCCGGTCAAGACTGATGCCGAGAAAAAACAAATTGATACAGCCGTGGCAGCCTATAAAACAAGTGGTCATGACGTGGTTGTTATCTGCCCCCGTGGTGGTGGCGGAGCCAAAAGATGCTACTCCTATCTCAAAAGCCAGGGCGTGCCCGAAAACAAACTCACCATCTTAAAAGGTGGTGCGGATAACTGGCCCTACCGCGACATGCTGATCAGCAACTGAATGATTGAGCCATTAGAACTGTAGGCTGAGTGCTGAAGGCTAAAAACTGTATTACCGGAAATTTAAAAAATATAACAAGGCGATCCGGCAGATCATAAAGAAAAATTATCAGGGCGGTTGCTGATAAGGAACTGAAAGATGACTCATTTTGAAATAAAGGCCTATCCTGAGATGTGGAAAGACCTTGATATGGACGTGGAGAGATTTGACAAGATGCGCCTGATGCTGGGCGAGATCTATGAAAAAACGTACCTGTCCCAGAAAAACCGGCCTGCCGGCATGGCCTACTTTGACAACATGGTAGCGGAAATCCATGGCGGCCGTATCAAGGAACTGCTGGCAGCCAAGGAAGAAGGCAGACCGGTCATCGGCACCTTTTGCGTCTATATTCCGGAAGAGATCGTCCTGGCAGCAGGCGGTGTCTGTGTCGGTCTCTGCGGAGGCTCTCAGGGTTCCGTACCCGATGCCGAAAAGATCCTGCCCCGCAATATCTGTCCCATGGTGAAATCCGCTTTCGGCTTCAAGGCTGGCCGTATCTGCCCCTATTTTCAAGTAGTTGATTTCGTCTACGGGGAGACCACCTGCGACGCCAAGAAAAAGACCTGGGAGATTCTCGATGACATGGTGCCCACCCATGTCATGGAAATTCCACAGATGAAAAATCAGACAGATCAGGATATGTGGCTGGCTGAGGTAAAGGCATTCAAGACCAAGGTGGAGTCAATTTCCGGAAAAGAGGTGACCCTTGCAGAGATGAGACAGGCCACCAGGACAATGAACAACAAGCGCAAGGCCCTGCAACGACTCAACAGACTGCGCCATACCAACCCGACGCCCATCTCTGGCAAAGATGTGTTGCTCATCGAACAGATCGCCTTCTACGACGAACCGGTTCGCTTTGCAAAAGAGGTAAACGAGTTGTGCGATGAACTGGAAAAACGTATCAGTGACAATGTTGCCATCCCTGGCAAAAACGCGGCCCGGATAATGGTCGCCGGTGTGCCCATGGCCCTGCCCAACTGGAAACTGCATAATCTGGTGGAAGGGGCAGGAGCAGTCATCGTCAATGAGGAGAGTTGTATCGGCACCCGTTATTACAAGGACCTGATGGATGAAGATGCTGAGGACATGGAGACCATCCTGCAAAACCTCACCAGTCGCTACATGCAGATCGACTGTTCCTGCTTCACCCCGAATAATGAGCGGATCGACCAGGTTCTCAAAGAGTACAAAGAATCCGGTGCCCAGGGCATCATCCACTACTCCCTTCAATTCTGCCACACCTATAATATTGAAGAAATCCGTATTCGTCAGGCATGTGAAAAGGAAGGGATCCCCTACATGTTCATAGAATCCGACTACTCACCCGAGGATGTCGGGCAGCTGCAGACAAGGGTCGAAGCCTTTCTTGAGCAGATAGGTGAATAGATCTGCTATGCAAAAGGGCACACTATGTATGTAGGCGTAGATCTGGGGTCACGGACCATCAAAATAGCAGCCTGGCAGGATGGCAGGATGGTTGGTCACAACCTGCAGGAAAGCGGTTTTGAACCCCATGAGCAGGCCAGGGAGATGATAACGGCCTATAATCCCAAGCAAGTCGTTGCCACCGGCTATGGCCGTCACCTGGCCCGCGAACATTTTGCCGACGGGGTTATCACCGAAATCAAGGCACATGGCATGGGTATCCATGCCATGCTGCCTCAGGCAACGACTGTTGTGGATATCGGAGGACAGGACTCCAAGGTCATAACTCTCAATGGCAATGGACAGGTTACCAACTTCCAAATGAATGATAAATGTGCGGCCGGCACAGGGAGATTTCTGGAAATCATGGCCACATCACTGGCCTATCCCCTTGGTGATTTCGGCCCGGCTGCCCTTGCCTCGGAGCAGGAAATTCAAATCAATTCCATGTGTACGGTCTTTGCCGAGTCCGAGGTTATTTCAATGAAAAACAGAGGAATACCAAGGCAGCACATCGCCCGGGCAGTACACTCCTCTGTGGCCGATCGTATCATTGCCATGCTTGGCCGTGTCGGCTTTGCTGAATTTATCGCCTTTTCAGGAGGCGTGGCAAACAATCCCTGCATCGTGCAAATGGTCCGGACGAGACTTGAAAATGTACAGGTGGTAGTCCCGGAAAACCCAAGTATCATAGGTGCCCTTGGTGCAGCTCTTGAGGCTGCAAGAAAGGATGGTCAGGCGTGACCGCAAACGGACAACAAAAGAGCAATGCACCAGCCCCTGTTGCCTTTACCTGGATGGCAAGGATTTCCCGCTGGCTCATAAGTGCGCCTTTTCTTTATGCCGGTATCACCAAACTTACTGACCCGCAAAGCTTTGCAGATATCATCGCCGGATTCGGCCTGCTTCCTGAGCCTCTGATAATAGTCACAGCCCTGCTGTTGCCTCTCCTGGAAATCGGTATCGCAGTCGGACTTCTCTGCAATGTCCGCATATGCCTCCCAGCGGCTGCCTCCCTCATGATTCTCTTTATCGCTGTGCTCAGCTACGGAATCTGGTTGGGCCTGGATATAGACTGCGCTTGTTTTGGCCCGGAAGATCCCGAACAGGCCTACCATGGCCTTTGGAGTGCCCTGTTCAGGGATTTGGCCTTTCTTATCCCAATCCTCTATTTATTCTGGTTTCAATATCTTACGAATCGTAAAAAAACGATTCTATCTTTTTAATCTTTCTTGAAAGGAGTCAAAAATGCGACTGAAAAAAAGCATACTCACAGCACCTGTATTCCTCACCCTGCTTCTGGGATTCAGCTTATCCGCCATGGCCTTCGGCGCCAATAAATTTGAACAAGAAGTGGAGAAGGAGACTGGCGCGGTCAAACTTGTACGGGAAGTGATCAGAGGTGAATATGGCGTAATAACTACGGAGGAGTTGAAAAAGCTGATTGACTCCGGCCAAGAAATACTCGTTGTCGACACGATGCCCTATAAAGACAGCTACAAAAAAAGTCATATCCCCGGCGCACAGCAGTTTCTTTTCCCGATTCCAGAAATGACAACATGGGACAGCAAAGAGACCGACGGCAAAAGCCAGGAAGATTTTGTCGCTCTCCTCGGTCCCGACAAGAGTAAAACCATTGTTATCTATTGCGGCTTTGTAAAATGCACCAGGAGTCACAACGGCGCCATGTGGGCCAGAAAATTTGGCTACACAAACGTTCTTCGTCATCCCGGGGGAATTTTTGCCTGGAAAGGAGCCGGATACGAGGCTGAAGCAGTCAACCAATGAACAGAACATTAAAAAAACAAGGATAGGTCTAAGTTAACAAAGCAACAAATGGAGAAAAGCATATGAGAAAGATACTGAACTTATCGATAATGGTTGTCTTTTTCCTCATTCCTGTCTGGACCTGGGCAGGCAATGAGAGCAGCGGAACAATCACCATGGAATTTGATCTGTCGGCTCATAGTGTCAATGAACAGGCGCAGCTCTGGATTCCCTACCCCCTCTCAGACCGGGACCAACTCATCAGCAAGGTAAGTATCACCGGTGATTATGCCGAATCGGCCGTTTACAGCGATCAGGTGTACTCCACTCCAATGCTGTATGCCCGCTGGGATAAAGGGGCCGCAAGTCGTAAGCTGACCCTGTCTTTTCACGTTGTCCGTCAGGAAGTCGTGCGCCGGGATTTCCCTGCCAAAGAGACAGCCTGGAACCCTGCTGATTACGCCATGTACCTCAAACCAACGAGTCTTGGCCCGATCGACGGTCAGGTCAAAGTGCTGGCAGACCAAATCACCCAAGGAAAAACAGGTGTACTGGAAAAAGCCAAGGCAATTTATGACTGGACATGTGAAAATATGTACCGTGATCCCAATACTCGTGGCTGTGGTCCCGGTGATGTCTGTTCACTGCTTGCCACACCCGGAGGGAAATGTACCGATATCCATTCTGTTTTTGTCTCCCTCTGCCGAGCTGCCGGTATTCCAGCACGGGAAGTTTTCGGTATTCGCCAGGGAAAAAAGACAGAACAGGACATCTCCACATGGCAGCACTGCTGGGCAGAATTCTACCTGCCCGGATATGACTGGATACCTGTTGACCCAGCGGATGTGCGGAAAATGATGCTCAAAGAAAAACTAGAGCTTGTTGATGCCAAGACCCAATACTATCGAGATTATTTCTGGGGTAGTTGGGATCAGTACAGAGTGAAATTGGCCATGGGACGTGACCTTCAGCTCAACCCTCCGCAACATGGAGACCCGCTGAACACATTTGGTTATCCCTATGCCCAGGTAGGCAACACAACACTCGACTGGCTTGATCCAAAGAGTTTTAAATATAGGTTCACGTTTCGTCAATGAGGAATCACTACACCCTACCAGATAAATTTTCATACCGGTAACGGCTGAAGGCTATGGAGGAGCACAGAAGCAGGGGGCGTCTCCATAGCCTTACGGTAACAGGAATAAGTGAAGGACAAAACTTGATTGCCTGATCTTTTCACTTACAATTAGATGATTAATAGTTAAACTTGGCAGACATCCACAAAAGGTAAGAAATTTATTTACTTATTCTGTTTTTTACTAATAAACTTGTTAACCAGATCCTGAAATTTTTCAGGCGAAGAGATACAGGACCGTCCCTCCTGGCATTGACTTAATAAAAAACAAAAGTCGAGAAATTCATTCATCAAACGAGTTTTGGCCTTATTTTTGTGCTGAATAACATAGAGTTGACGTTTCATGTCAACACCCTCAAGACGGATTCTTTGCAGCCCCCCGCGCTTAACTGCCCGGCAAACGGTCAAACTAGAGAGACAACCGACGCCGGCACCAGCCTCAACGGCCTTTTTAATGGCTTCTGTATGCCCCAGTTCCATTACAACATTAAGGTCTGTGACATATTTACCAAGTTTACTTTTAAATATCTGAGCGGTTCTTGATCCAGCCTCGCGCATTACCCATTGATATTTCTTTATATCGGTTGCAACGTTACATACACTTTCTGATTTTTTATTCTTTGTTGAACCGCTGACCAGAACAAGCTCGTCCTGAAACCAGGGCTTGGCAGTGACCTGTTCGTTATAGACCTCCCCCTCAACAAAGCCAAGATCAGCTTCCCGGTCAACGATAAGTTTCTCGGCTGTTTCAGTATCACATACCCGCATGTTAAAATATACATTGGGATTAATACTCTTAAATGCAGTTAGCAGATACGGTAAAACATAGTTACCAATGGTGGAACTGGCGACCAGTTCCAGAGAGCCGCCAAACTGACCCTCTTTTTCATTCATCAACATATCCAAATTGTCTAGCTTATCGAGAATTTCCCGACTGATAGGGAGGAAATATCGTCCCCTGTCGTTGAGTTCAAGAGACCTGCCGGACCGATCGAATAACGCCCCCCCTAATTGATTCTCCATTTCATTCAAAGCTAGACTGACTGCGGATTGGGTAATAGAGAGACCTTGAGCTGCTCTTGTTACCTGACCACTTTCTACAACCGCATTAAAAATCTTAAGTTGACGTATTGTTACTGACATGGAGTTCTCTTCCAGAAGTTAGTATTTATTTTTTTGATGCTAATCATTTCTATTATAAATTTTACTATTTAGAAAGAATAAATTAAGAATTAATTTTGTATCTCCTGAGAAAGTTTGTTTTTTATCTGTAAATCCACACAGGCAGATTAGCTGGCAGTTTTTCGAGACAACAGATAAGCTTCAGAGTTATGAGACTTTTATAAAACTTTTCCAACTATAGTATAGAACTCAGACACGATTTTGATCAGTTCATTACATAATTGGTAAGGCTCACACAATCAGGCAAATGAGCATGTGAGTCCCCACAGCATACGACCAAGAAATACTTTTTCGTTAGACACGTTTTTTCTCCACCCCCTGGTCTAACCACTACAACTACCTATTTTGACAGAAGATAACTTGTTTAAAAACATATCCGGAGTTGCCACTGAATTCCATATGTAACCAGAAATACACTAAAGTGATTAAAAAATTCGGCTTTTTGTTAAAAATCAGATAAAGTGGCTTTAATAGTTCAGAGACGTGCTAAAGATCTTACAGCAGATGACCCACAAGATATGTTCTTGGATGCCCCCTAACATTCCAGGATTCATCTCTTCAGCATACTGCAACGTATCACAAGAAAAGCCAATTTTTCAAGACAGCCTTTTATTCGAGGCAGACATCAGGAGGAAATCGTGTCTACAAAAAATCAATTGGAATGTTGGGAAATTATCCAGTGCAACAGAAAAGAGCAGTGCCTGTTCGCTGGAGATAAAAAAACGGAATGCTGGGAGCGGGTTAAAGAAGACGATGCCTGTTCATTTCATATCTGCATTGATTGCCTGGTCTATGTGGCAAAACAGCAAAACTCACTTCTCAGTGAGGAGGAATTTTCTTCTATCCTAACGCACAGAAAAGGAAAAAAAACCAGAAGATACGAATGCAATCAGTCACCCACACTTCTCGAATGCTTATACCCAGACTAAATATAGGCTTTCTCCCTTCCCAACATTGTTACTAGAAATTCCCTACTCCCATGAGGTTGTGACAAAGACCGGTCTTGCTTCCCAGACCTTTTCTTCATGTTACCTTTTGCCCTTTGTCTATTGTATAAGCTGATATCTTTTCCCCATTTGAAAGACCGACAAAAGTATTATTCCATTTCAACAGAAGCTTCTTCATCCAAAAAAAGTTTTCCGGTTTTTTCTGGACTCAATCCAAATAGTCGCGAAATTTCTCCCCAACTCATTCCCTGCTGTTTGTACATGGCCAGAATTCCAACCGCATTTTTTCTCATTTTACCATATCGTTCCAAATTGAAGAGTAAAGAGACTTCTCGGCCGTTGGCACCTTTTTTACGCAACTCATCAATATCCTTTTTCGAAACCCCAAAATATTCACTTACCAGTTGATCAGTAACATGTTCTCCCACTAAATCTTTACTCCCACCTCCAGCAACAATATCAGCAAGATCAACAAGAGTGTTGTCACAACCTCCTTGTCTCAGAACAGTCTGCGACTGAAAAATTTGCTGCCAAGTTCCTCCATTATCCAAAATACCAAGCAAAACAACCAATTGAACCTGACAGGCACGTGCAACATACAAGGCAATGAGAAGATCATTGGGATCAACCCCATCTTTCATTTTCATCATCACAATCTGACTCTTTGAAATATGAAAGCTAGCAGCAACAAATGAATTAAAATTAGTTGTCAGCAGATACTCGTCAGCCGCGAATTTTTTCTGTGGATTAAATGCCCGTTCCTGAAAACAGTGGCAACTGGAGACAGATTCCCGGTCTTCTTCGGCGGAAGCGGTAATTGCGGAAAATAATATACAAAAAAAACAGAATATTCTAATCATTCAACTCTCTGAAAGGTTAAGGGGGCACAAAAGAACTATCACTATCTGCATTTTCCCCTTGCTCTTAGTGACTTTCACATCATAAATCAACAGATTTATCAATCCATCTTTTAATCAGGAAATCAATTCGAAAAAATAGCGGGTCAATATCGCCTGATGTCATCAACTTGTTTTTGAGGTTTGCATTTGATATAACAAAGAAAAAAGATATTTCGACCATCCAGGCCAACAAACACTAATTGCGACAGGAAGCACACTGTTCCCGGAACCTTATGATGCAAAAACAAAAAAAAATCCGCGGCATCATTGCAGGCGGGTCAGGCATGATTGGTGGCGCACTGGTTCACTACTTCAACAAGTGCTGCCCCAACAACATTGAAATCCTTTCGCCGAACTCAAAAAAAATGAGTCTGGCGGTCCCGGAAGATATTGAACGCTATACCAATAAATGGAAACCGGATTTCATCATCAACGCAGCCATTGCCGCCATCGACAGTGACCCTCAACTGGCTTACACCATTAATTACATAGGTTCCATAAACCTGGCAAAAGCAGCACTTAAACTGCAAATCCCCTACATCTTCATCAGTTCAGCTGCCACCCTGCCGTCAGGAAACCTCCTCACTGAAGAGCAGACACTCGACCTTGACGCAAACCTCTCTAATTATGCAAAATCCAAACTCATGAGTGAGCTGACGCTCAGACATATGGCTGAACAGGATGGTCTCGATTTCACTACTATCCGACTGGCCATTGTGTATGGGAAACACGACCACAAGACACAGGGATTCCACAGATTACTTTATTCAGTGGCCGATCAGGCAATGCCCATATTCTTAACGGCAAAAGGAATACAACACTCCTACTCCAACGCCGGGAAGGTCCCTCTTTTTGTTCACCACACCCTCCAGAATCGGGCTGAATTTTCCGGTCAGGTCTATAATTTTGTAGACCCGAAACCAGTTGAACTTGTTCATCTCATTCAAACTATTAAAAGCTTCCTCGGAGTCAGCAAACCCAGAAACATCTTCGTCCCCTTACGCATTGCCAACTTTGGTGCAAACTGCCTGAAAAGTCTTTTGAAGACACTCTTGAAAATTGGAATTGACGCAAAAATGCCGCCAGAACTCATGTTTCTGGATCAATTTTACGAAAGTCAGACCCTGGATGCAGGAAAGTTGCAGAGATCCTCCTTTAGCGATCCTTGTCCCGAGCAAACGATATTCGCTGAACTACCTGAAATGATAGAATATTACATTTCAAGATGGGAACAACGGAACATGCTTTCCGGTTTCAACGACGAGTTCTTCGTACCACGTGAGGATGTGCAGCAGTTCATTAAAAAACCGCACCACCTTCTGCAAAAGATACATGATGGGGATTTCAGGCCATTTCTCAATTTTTCCGAATTGCCAAAAAAACAAAACAAATCAAAAGAGCCCCCCTCCACTGTTTAAAAATCTTCTAACCAAGCCCATGTCACTCAACATTAGCTATCCATGCCTAGATTCGCAAACCTTTCTCCTGTTTTTCACTTGCCTTCCCACAAAAAATTTCTTTTGATTTTCTGCTAATCTTCCGATATGACAATAGAGATCAACCACTAACAATAGAATAAAAGGTATTCCCTTTCAGAATGAACCAACAACCTGAACCATCCGATCACTCTGTTCCCCAGCCCCCGAAAAGATCAATTTCTCCGGATCGTTCAGCTGCCGACCTGGTCGTTGGAAAAAGGTTTATCGCCCCTACTTCCGGAAACATCTACTATGAGAACAGCTTTGTCATAGAAGATTCCTTTTACCGTTCACGTCAGCCCAAAACCACGCACTGGTCAATCGCCTGGTCCGACCTGATGATGACCATGTTTATCCTCTTTCTGTCCCTGTTTGTCTACCAGGCGGCCCATGAGGATTTTCTCGTCAGTCACACACCGGAGGTCATCGGAGGAAGTACCACTGAGGCCCTCGACATTGAAAAAGACCGTGACCTCATCACTCCCATCGTCCCCCTGAAGCACAAGGCCCCCCTCATCACCGCCGGAACCATCAAGAAAGTAGAAACGGTAAAAATTGCCCCCATTGACGTCGATATTGTTTTTCAGGAAAATGGTGACCTTGTACGCCAATTAACAGAACCGCCAACACAACAGGAAACGGCTGCAACTGAAACGGAAGCAACTCCCGAGGTCACCATCAAAGAAACCATCAAGGAAGAATTTGCCCCGACTCAAAATTTCCCAATTCTTTCTTCCACAGCGGATATTATCGAACCTGCCCCACTGCTCCCTGACAAAGTGGAAGCTCCGCCTGTTGAAGAAAAGCCGGATCGATTCAGCGGGATTTATGACAAGAGCCAACTGACACTCACCACAAACAAGCTTAATGACTTTGCCTCAGTCGACCTGGTTCCGGATACCACCATGCGCATCATTCTCACCGGCGACCTGCTCTTTTCCACAGGTCAGGCAGATCTTTCGGTGGATGCCCGGGAATCACTCAGGAAAATCGCGGCCATCATCAAAAACACCCCGTATATGATCAACGTCATAGGCCATACCGACAACCTGCCCATGCATTCCACATTATTTGCCACCAACTGGGAACTTTCTGTGGTCAGGGCTAGCCGGGTGACCCGTTTCCTTATCGAAGAGATGGGGATGCGGCCTGAGCAATTTATCGTCAGCGGGTATGGGGCAAATCGTCCCCGCCAGCCCAACACTAACGTTATCAACCGGGCAGCAAACAGACGAGTTGAAATTATCATCTCCAAACGCATGCCACCTGCAGTCAAGGCCACATCAGAAAATCTCCTTTAACTCCGGCATTACTATGAAAAATAAAAACATTATCGGTTTGCTTGCCTGTACCTTTCTCTTCTGCTTTGGCTTTACCATAAACGGTAATCTCAGCCTCTACTTCAACATTTCAGGCCTGCTCATCGTCTTTGGAGGCACCTTTGGCGCAACGCTGCTCAGTTTCAAAACCGAACAACTGGCCATTGTCTTCAAAGTCCTGCGTACCGCTTACCGCAGCAAGACCAAGAAAGAGACTGAAATTATCCAAATCCTGATTGACCTCTCTATCAAATCAAGAATCCAGGGAATTCTCTCCCTGCAGGATGAAGAAAATGAGACATCTATCCTTTTTCTCAGAAGAGCCCTTGGCTGTCTGGTCGATGGCTATCAGGCTGATCAAATCAGAGACATCCTCAACACTGAAATGTACTTTTTTAAAATGAGAAGAGAAGATTCTGAACGGGTACTTCGTACTATTGCCGACTTTTTCCCAGCCTTCGGCATCACAGGCAGTGTGGTTGGTCTCATTTCCATGCTTGGCGGTATAGGTGATACATCCATTATTCTCAAAGCAGTGCCCATTGCCCTCACCTCAACATTATACGGCATAGTGTTTTCTAATTTCTTTTTTCTCCCCTTTGCAGCTTTTCTCAGAGAAAGAACAAACCAGGAATTACTGCTGCAAAAAATCATTTTGGAAGGAGTGATCGCCATTGACTCCGAACTCAACTCCGTCATCCTCAAGACAAAACTGGAATCTTTCCTAACCCCCTCAGAACGCCTGGAAACTTTGGTTTCCTATAATAAGATCAAGGAACGGTTCAACATTACTGTCTGATTTCGTTTCTTAGCCCACATTTCTCGCCAAGATCATTACGATAAACTGGAAAGTGGGGTAACCCTAAGGAACAGCGACAAAAACACTCGCACACATAGAGTCTGTATGTCGAGAATATTATCCCCCCGTAACGAGAAAAATGCTGTATTCACAGGCTTTGCCGGTAGCTTTTTATCAGCAATACGAGTTACTCATTATCTTCCTCAAAGTCGGATTCTTTTCCCAAAAAGAATCCGGCTTTCAAAGTGCAATGAAAGAACGATTGTGGTATGTTCGCGAAGTATAATACAACGTAACAGTTTACATATGGCGCTGACGATTCCACTAACCATTTGATACTGTAACAATTAACTAAATTTACAGAGCAATCCGTCAAATGGCCGTGGTCTTTATGGTATCAGGAGTACGGATCTAAGGCCTGCTTAAAAGAGCAGACCCAAAGGGATGCTTGAGAACTCTTACACAAGAACTCTCCGCAATTCCCCTTTGGTACAGGAGAAAAACTTTGAATAGAAAAATAGCTATCCCACTTATTTTCATTGCCCTTCTTATCCTTTCAGGTTGTGCTGCGTCATCCATCAGTACAGCTGAAAAGAAAGGAGCAAGACCTCTCAATGCAGAAGAAATCTTTAACCTTGTCAGCGACAATACCCTGCACATGGTTGCCTCTGACTTTGATGCCCAGGTCTTTTGCAGTCAGGATGGTTCACTGTCTGCAAAATCCCTTGTCAGCTCTGTCCTCGATAACGGAAGTTGGGATATCAAAAGTGATAACAAGCTCTGTATGAAATTTACTGTCTGGTATTATGGAGATGTAAACTGCTTTTCCGTCTATCAGGATGGAGAAACGAATCGATATTTGTTCTTTACCAACAATGGCGCTTTGGCTTTTACCGTCACCGCCGCCACCGGTAACTCTCAAAATCTAAAGCTCAAAGCACAAAAAGGAAAAGATACGACTTTTCTTCGTTCAAGTCTTAAACAGAATCAAGGCACAAAGCCTTACCGCACTGCGCCTGTTGCCTCATCAGCACCTGCTTCACCTCCAGACCCGGTTACTGCCAGCGGCCCTGGAGCTTCCCGTGAAGAAATCCGCCACACAGTAATGAGCATAGCCAAAGATTGTCCCGGCTGTAACCTCGAAGAAGCGGACCTTCGCAAAGCAGATTTGGTTGCTGCAAACCTAAAAGGTGCCAATCTAAGCGGAGCCGATCTCAGTCGCGCCAACCTGAGAAGAGCAAACCTTGAAGGTGCAGACCTTTCAGGCGCCACTCTCCTCAGCGCGAACATGCCTGGAGCAAACCTGAAGGATGCAGACCTTACCGGGGCAGACTTCACTGGATCAAACCTGATTCATGCCGACTTCACCGATGCCGCCATGGACAATATCATTCTGGAAAACACTCTCATGGAGGGTGTAAAGGGGTTGAAACAATAATATGAGTGCCGGCTTTACCCACCTTCACGTTCACACCCAGTACTCCCTGCTGGATGGGGCCATCCGTCTCCCGGATCTCCTGGCCAAATGCAAAGAATACGGGATGGACTCCGTGGCCATGACAGACCATGGAGCCATGTATGGGGCCCTGGAGTTTTATCTCAAGGCTAAGGCCAAAGGAATCAAACCCATTGTCGGCTGCGAATTTTACATCGCACCCGGTAACCGCGCAGAAAAAGATCCAACAGCTCCCACCAAGGCCTATCATATCGTTCTGCTAGCCATGAATTACACAGGCTATAGAAACCTGATGAAACTGGCAGGCATAGCCCAGTTTGAAGGTTTTTACTCAAGACCCCGGATTGACTTGGAAGTGCTGGCCGAAAACAATGAGGGATTGATCGCACTTACCGCCTGCCTGCATGGAGAAATTCCCTGGCTCATAACCCACACCGGTATTGATGCAGCACGAAAAAAGGCGCAGCAATTTCTCGACATTTTCGGCGATCGACTTTACTTTGAACTCCAGGAAAACTCCATCCCCGAACAGCAAAAAGTCAATGCCGGACTCAAGAAGCTGGCAGCTGAAATGGGCGTTAAAATCGTGGCCACCAACGACTGCCATTATTTAAATCAGCAAGACTCCCATGCCCATGAAGTCCTGCTCTGCATCCAAACCGGCAAAACCATCAACGACCCCAAACGCTTTCGCTTTTCTTCCAATGATTTCTACTTTAAATCGCCTGAAGAGATGAAAAAGAGCTTTGCTCACTCTCCGGAAGCTGTTGCAAACACCATGGAGGTAGCTGAGCGATGCAACCTGGAGATAAACCTCGACGACTATCACTTTCCTGAATTCACCGTACCCGAGGGTGAAACCCTGGAGTCCATGTTTATTAAAGACTGCTGGGATGGACTCAGAGACCGATTTGCTGCCATGCGCAAGGCTGGCACTTTCAGCAAGGAAATAGAAGAGCAGTACAAAAAGCGATTAGAATTTGAAATCGAAATCATCAACTCCATGGGATTTCCAGGCTACTTTCTCATTGTTGCAGATTTTATCAACTGGGCCAAAGATCAAGAGATCCCTGTAGGACCTGGCCGTGGCTCCGGTGCCGGCAGCCTGGCAGCCTATGCTATGCGCATCACCAATATCGACCCCATCCCCTATGGTCTCATATTTGAGCGTTTCCTAAACCCGGAACGAGTGAGCATGCCTGACTTTGATGTGGATTTTTGTCAGGACCGACGTGGGGAAGTTATCGAATACGTGCGCCAAAAGTACGGCGGCGCTGCCCATGTTGCCCAGATCATCACCTACGGCTCCATGAAGGCCAGGGGCGTAATCCGCGATGTGGGCAGGGCACTTGATATTCCTTTTAGCGAAGTGGATAAGATTGCCAAGCTCATCCCCGAGCAACTGAAGATGACCATCGACAAGGCCTTTGTCGAGGAACCACGTCTCCAGGATGCAGCCGACAGAGACCCGCGTATCGCCGAGCTGCTGAAAGTGGCCCAGACTCTCGAAGGATTGGCCAGACATACTTCCACCCATGCCGCCGGAGTAGTGGTCTCCCCAAAACCCATGGTGGAGTACCTGCCCACCTGTAAGGGAAAAGAAGGAGAGACGCTCACCCAGTACGACATGAAGCATACCGAGAAAACCGGCCTCATTAAATTTGATTTTCTCGGTCTCAAAACACTCACCGTTATCGACTATGCCCTCAAACATATCAAGGCTGACATCGGCACGGATCTTGACATTGATGCCCTGCCCATGGACGATGTCAAAACCTTTCAGCTTCTCTGTTCCGGTGACGCATTAGGCGTTTTCCAGCTGGAGAGCTCCGGTATGCGTGAGCTCCTGGTAAAAATGGCGCCGGAACAGTTCAGTGATCTCATTGCCCTGGTGGCCCTCTATCGTCCCGGTCCACTGGATTCCGGTATGGTTGATGATTTTGTCGAGACCAAACACGGCAGGGCAACAGCCAACTACCCCCTGCCCCAGATCAAGCCTGTCCTGGAAGAGACTTACGGAGTCATTGTTTACCAGGAACAGGTAATGAAGATTGCCAATATCCTCGCCAGCTACACCTTAGGTGATGCCGATATCCTGCGCCGGGCTATGGGTAAAAAGATCGTCGAGGTCATGGACGATGAAAAAGTCAAATTTATGGCCGGGGCCAGGAAGAATCAAATTGATGAGAAAAAGGCCGAAGTTGTTTTTGACCTGATGGCCAAATTTGCCGGCTATGGTTTTAACAAATCCCATTCGGCAGCCTACGCTCTTATCTCCTATCAGACCGCCTACCTCAAAGCCCACTATCCGTCCCAGTTCATGGCAGCGCTGCTCTCCTGCGACATGAACAACACCGATAAGATAGTACTCTATATAAATGAGTGCAGAGAACATGATATCGAGGTCCTCCCTCCTGATATCAACGAATCCATCATCAACTTCAGTGTTCGTAACGACCGCATTCGTTTTGGCCTTGCAGCTGTCAAGAATGTGGGCAAAGCAGCTCTGGAATCAATCATCCACGAACGGGAAGAAAACGGCAAATACAGCTCCCTGGAAGACTTTTGTAACCGTGTGGATTCAAGAAAAGTCAACTCTCGCGTCATTGAAAGTCTGATTAAATCTGGTTCCTTTGACTCTCTGGGCTGCAGACGATCTCAGCTTATGGCCACCCTTGAACAGGCCATGGATAAGGCCAAGGCCGTACAGCGTGATAAACAGAGCGGACAGATGTCTCTCTTTGCCCTTTCCCCAACAACGGATACTGTTGATAAAAGTGCAATCATTCTTCCCGACATTCCGGAATGGGAAGAACGTGACAAACTGGCCAAAGAGAAAGAGACCGTAGGGTTCTATCTCACCGGCCATCCGCTGGATCTGGCCATCCATGAAATAAAAACCGTGGCAGACACAGATATCGCCGGTCTTGCCGAATATGGAGAAGACCAACCGGTACGGGTAGGCGGCCTGATCCGCAGTTGTAAACAGTTGAAGAGTAAAAAAGGCGATCCCATGGCCTTCATCACCGTGGAGGACCTCCTCAACTCCGTCGAGGTCATTGTCTTCCCCGACACCTTTTCCAGATGCTATCAGATTCTCTCTTCTTCAGAACCGATTATCGTCCAAGGCACAGTGCAAAACGATGAACGGGGTGCAAAGATCATTGCCGAATCCCTTGAACTGCTCCCTGCTGCCAGAGAAAACCATACTGAATCAATTCGAATTCAGTTGAAGAGTGACAAAATAAGCAGGAAACGGTTGGAATCATTGAAACGGATCCTGTACCAGTATCACGGCAACTGCCCCCTCTTTCTGACCATGCATTTTGCCGGTCAGGGAGAAGTAGATATAGAGATCATGAAAGACCTCACGATACGACCTTGTCGGGAATTTACAGAAGAGACAGAAAAAATACTGGGATACAAGGCCCTTTCCTACAAAAAGAAAACGCTTACAAGCGGCGGGCGACGAAAGCGATGGGGACAGCCCGGAGCACAGTGAGGACTATGACGACAAAACAATCCGATAACATACTACCGTTGCACACAAAAGATACCTCCACAGCAAGTCTGCGGATAAAGAACAGAGACGTCTTTCGTATTCTCTTTATCAGCATGATCCTCTTTGGCCTTCTCATGGGCCTCGCCTTCCCCCCCCTGGTAAAATTACATTTTAACGACACCAGGCCCACATCCCTCAGCTTCACCCTGATGTGTATTTCTGCCGGAATCACTGTGGGAATTGCAAACTATATCCTTTTTTCCATATTTATCTCCAAGGAACTCCGCTATCTGGTGGAAGGCATGAACCGGGTCAACGAGTACATCAGTGCTGCCCTGTTCAGCAAACATATCCATACTGGAACGTTCGAGATAGAAGTTAAATCAAGTGACATGATCGGCCAGGTAACCATGGCCTTCAATACCATGGGCAGAACTGTGGAGCAACGGTTGCTCAATGAAACACGTTTCAGAAACCTGATCTCCGATCTCTCCGCCAATGTTGCCCTGGACAAGACCGCTGAAATAATCCTTAAATACTTTATTGAGGCCACCTGTATGACTTCCGGCCTCTTGTATGGAAAAATAGAAAATGAGATGACCCTGCTCTCAAGCAAGGGTTTTGATACGGATGATAAACTCCCCCGCAAGCTGGAAAGCTGGCAGGGACCGATCAATGATGCCATTAAATCCGGTGAACCATATACCCTCGACACCGAAGCCAACCACATAAACTGGATAAGCACCACCACTCCATACGGCAGCATCAGACCCAAACTCATTCGAATAATCCCTTTGATTGCCGAAAAGAGCACCGTGGGCCTGATTATTGCCGCCTGTGGCCACAGCCGGGAACCGGAAAGCATTGAGCTGGAAACACTGAAAACCTACTCTTCCTATATGGCACCCTACCTCCAAAATTCCCTCCTCCACAACAAAATACAGGAAATGGCCTCTTACGACTTCTTGACCCATGTCCTGAACCGTCGTTTTGGTCTGATACGGCTGCACGAGGAATTTTCCACTGCACTACGCCACCGCAGTGATCTCAGCGTTGTCATGATAGATATCGATAAATTCAAAAACATCAATGACACTCACGGTCACGATGCAGGAGATCAGGTACTGAAGACCGTGACCTCCACTCTCTCCCTGCATCTCCGCAACGAGGAAATCATCTGCCGTTATGGTGGAGAAGAATTTCTTGTCATCCTACCCATGACCAACCTCAACAAGGCCGGGCTGGTAGCAGAACGTTTAAGGGATTTAGTGGAACAACAGACCTTCTATTACAAAGACAAGGTCATTCTGGTCACCATCAGTCTCGGGGTCAGCAGCCTCTCATCTCTGGTAACCCAAAATGAAAACGACTTGATCAATACTGCGGACACAGCCTTGTATCACACAAAAAAGATGGGCCGCAATCAAGTCTCCATCTTCCGCAACAACGAGGCCGTTCTTCTCCCGAGAAACAAGCCCACCCGTGTCTGACCGAACATACTGAAATTCCAATTCAAAGCAAGTGGGTTGGCCAGCTCGGATTGTAAGAAAAAAAGCAGGTATTAGTCATCCAAGAGCTAAATATACAAGTAGTTGGCTCTATAAACAGGAACAGCTTCAGCAGCGAACAAACACAGCCCCCAGTTACAATAGATAGGCGGACCGAACCAGGCCCTGTTCGCGGATAAATCCGCTCCTACAGGAAAGACAAAGCCCTTTTACTCTCTTCCCGCCGACCACACTGCATCCCTGTCGAGACACCAACAACATGGACAACATGGGATTCACCTGAAAAACGATTGCAATCTCTTTTTCTCAAAAACAGAGCCCGCAGTCGGGACAGGTGCTGGAATCTGTTGAAAAGGCAAAGCCACAGGCAGGACAGGTGGTCTCTTCTGCTCCCCGGTCATAGACTGCATGGATGTTACTCAAATCATGGGAGTCCAGCGCCGTGGTTCTTTTGAACTCATTGGCCAGGACAGCCATGGCCTCTTGCCCATCCTCCACCCTGATCTGCAGAAGAACTTCCCCCCCGCCACAACAACCCTTCCCGCATGTCCCTTTTTCTCCGGCAATCAAGGAAGGAATTTTCTTTGCTGCAAGGATAGTCTGCAAATGTTTCATCTCCCCCAGAGGGCCTTTCCTGATATCAGCCAATTCATCATCACTTGACAGCTCCATGGACCGTGAAGCAAGCACATTGGTCCTCTCCTCTTCCACGGCCAGTTTTTCACTACCTGTGATAAGAGGTACCTCACAAGAAGCACAAGTTGTCATCTCCTCTCTGTACTCCTCATCACAACGTGGGCAATATTTCAAATCCGGATCAGTAAAACGCATACTATTTCTCGATTCTATGCAGATTGGGTTTCATTCCTCAAGTCCAATCCACTGTTAATTGTTACAAAAAGCATTTATCCAATTGTGAAATTCCAGCAAAACAAAAAACTTCATATGCGAGGTGTTGTTCTACCCGATTATGGGTACAAATTTTCAATCATTGCACCATACGTTCAGCAAACCGCAATGACTGCAAACTAAGTAACACCGAAGCAGATAAAGAGTTTTACAGCGCCATTATAATATAAAGCGGCTGAGATCTCTATCCTCAACTACATCCTGAAGCTGCTTCTTCACATAACCCCTAGTCACAACAAAACTGTCACCCTCACGGTCACAGGCATCAAAGGAGAGTTCATCGAGGACACGTTCCAAAACAGTGTGCAACCGCCTTGCTCCTATCTCCTCGGTCTTTTCATTCACCTCGACAGCAATGGCAGCAAGTTCTTCGATGGCCTCCGGCTCAAAAGAGAGCTCTACACCCTCTGTTGCCATCAAAGCGGTGTATTGTTTGACCAAAGCACTTTCCGGCTCTGTCAGGATACGGACAAACTCTTCTTTTCCCAGTGAGTTAAGCTCAACACGTATGGGAAATCGACCCTGAAGTTCAGGAATCAGGTCAGACGGTTTACACATATGAAAGGCACCACTGGCTATAAAGAGGATATGATCGGTCTTTACCATCCCATGTTTCGTGGTAACTGTGGAACCTTCAACAATGGGCAGGAGATCACGCTGCACACCTTCCCGTGAGACTTCAGGGCCATGACCACCGGAACTGCGGGAGGCCACCTTATCAATTTCATCAAGGAAAATAATGCCTGACTCTTCAGTGCGCAGCAAAGCCTCTTTAATCACTTTGTCCATATCAACCAGACGTTCCATTTCCTCCTTGGTCAATGCTTCCACGGCATCCGGAATCTTTATTTTCCGTTTCTTTTTCTTCTTGGGGAAAATCTTGCTGAAGGCATCCTGAATATTGGACTGCATGTCCTCCATACCCGAAGTGGTCATAATTTCCACCATGGGTGTAGAGCGGGATTCGTCCAAGTCGAGTTCGATCTCACGGTCATCGAGTTTCCCCTGACGCAGCATATCGCGAAATTTCTCCCGAGTGGCATCTTCTTCCTGCGACTTTTCCGAGGGACTAGGCGGCAAGGAGCTTATATCCCCCAGAAGCAACGCTTGCGAAGCAGTTTCTCCTTCATAAGGCGTGGAAGGTTTGTTCCTTGGCGGCAAAAGGATATCCAGAATACGCTCCTCGGCACTTGCGGCAGCAAGCCCTTCCAGTCGTTCCTTCTCCTCTGCTTTCACCATGCTGACAGCGATCTCGACAAGGTCACGGATCATGGATTCCACATCCCGACCTACGTACCCTACTTCTGTAAACTTAGAGGCCTCGACCTTGAAAAAAGGTGACTGGGCAAGAGTTGCCAGCCGTCTGGCAATTTCGGTCTTGCCCACCCCGGTGGGGCCAATCATGATAATATTTTTAGGCGCTATTTCCTCACGCAGAGGGGAAGGGACCTGACGTCTTCGCCAGCGATTCCTCAGGGCAATGGACACTGAACGTTTGGCAGCAGTTTGACCGACGATATTTTTATCAAGCTCTGCAACAATTTCTTTAGGGGTAAGGGATTGTATAACACTCATATCTTTTCTATCACTATGGCATGGTTGGTAAAAACACAGATATCGGCAGCAATACCCATGGAAGCACGACAAATACTTTCAACATCAAGATCACTGTGTTCCACTAGCGCCAAGGCTGCAGCCTGCGCATAAGGCCCTCCGGAACCAATGGCGAGCACACCGTTGTCCGCCTCGATCACATCACCCGTTCCGGTGAGCAACAATGAGTAATCCTTATCCACAGCAACCAGCATGGCCTCGAGCCTGCGCAGCATCTTATCCGTTCGCCACTCTTTGGCAAGCTCCACGGCAGCCCGCATGAGATTGCCTTTAAACTGCTCCAGTTTCTGCTCCAGCAGATCAAAGAGGGTAAAGGCATCGGCAGTAGCACCGGCAAAACCGGTAATTACCTGGCCATGGTAAAGACGCCTCACCTTCCGCGCCTGATGTTTCATCACCGTATTTCCTAAAGAGACCTGCCCGTCACCGGCAACGGCCACTTCGCCTTTATGGCGAACAGCAAGTATTGTTGTTGAACGTACTTTCATATCATCCTGTTATTTTATAAGTTACTAATTTTTTACCTTAAAAACCTTTACAAGTTCTCCACATCTAAGCGGATTCAAGCG
This sequence comes from Desulfocapsa sp., assembly GCA_030145625.1. Lineage (GTDB taxonomy): Bacteria > Desulfobacterota > Desulfobulbia > Desulfobulbales > Desulfocapsaceae > Desulfocapsa. The sequence goes on from JAQYVF010000020.1 coordinate 56,499, forward strand.
TGCAGCATAAGCCAGTCATTTACAACAAACCACAGTTTCAATGCCAACTCATTTTAAGATCGGACTTTGCAATAAACGACGAGGAGCAGGCCACAAGCCTGCTCCAGCGAAAAACCAACTCAACAAACGGCAAAGAAGTCGTAAGAGTTTTCCAGTGCCTCAGATTCGTTCGTTTTGGACAGTGCACTATAGCCCACCTATGTGCAATGTCCAAAACGAGCGTAGCTGTGGTGCTGGGAAGCTTTTACGACTTCTTGGCCATGGGATGGGCCTTATCATACACCTCTGTCAGGTGGTCAAGGGTCAAATGCGTATAACGCTGTGTCGTTGACAGACTTGCATGTCCCAGGAGCTCCTGAACTGAGCGCATATCAGCACCCATTTCCAAGAGATGCGTGGCAAAAGAGTGGCGCAGGGCATGGGGAGTTACGGTTTGTGGAATAGCTGCCCGTTCACCGTAGTTTTTTACCATTCTCTCTACACTGCGACTAGTCAAACGTCCTCCCTGTCCATTCAAAAACAGGGCATCTCTTTCTGTCTCACGCCCCCTGCGGGCACGAGCCAGAGTGAGCTGTTCCCTTAGAGGAAGCCAGGCACGCACAGCCTCAAGAGCAGGCCTTCCCACCGGCACCAGTCGCTCCTTGTTTCCTTTGCCAGTCACCCTAAGCATTTCCGTTTCAAAATCAAGGTTCGATATGTCCCGTGATACCAGTTCAGCAACACGCATACCAGTGGAATACAAAAGCTCCAGAATAGCTAGGTCACGGAGCATAAAACGATCTTTTTTTTCAGGTGTTTCCAGCAGCCGAAAGACCTCATCAACGGTGAGAAAAACAGGAATATATTTACCAATCTTGGGTCCGGCAATACCGACAATAGGATCAGTGTCTATAAGCTCTTCTCTGAGTAGAAATTTAAAAAAGGTTCGCAGTGCAGAAAGTTTACGCCCCACAGTGGCAGCACTGTTGTGACCATAGAGGGCAACAACAAAACGACGAATATGGAGACCCTCAATAGCGTTCACATCGAGATCCTCGCTGAGCCCCGCTATAAATTCCTGCAGATCATGCCCATATCCATCCACCGTATGAGACGAATATCCTTTTTCCACTTCCAGCCATCGTAAAAACAATTTGAAAGCCTTATCCATGGGAGTCGTCATTTTCACGTCTAATAGTATATTTCCCCAATCATTGAACTTGAGTAACAGAGATTTATAAAGCACTCTACGGTAACTGTTCAGTTCCCTATTTTCTTCTCGACTTCTCTCCAATCTCTGAATATAAAGAGTGTCCAGGTTGGAACATCGTCCATAAAACAGATGATTTCAACATACTGGATATGCTTTTTTTTAACAGTCATTTACAAAAACAGGAATATTTTTCCTTATCACAGCAAAATAGGATTTTAACCAAGAATCAAGATGATGTTATATAAACGAACCAATTAACGTTTTGTTACGACATCATCTCAAAACTTGAGTTTTTCCCGAGTCGATCACTTATGGCAAAGCGAACATTTGAAAACGCACTGACCAGACTGGAACAGATAACTGCAGAGCTGGAAGACGGCGACCTCAGCCTGGAAAAGAGCCTCAAAAAGTTTGATGAGGGAATAGGCCTGGTTGAGTACTGCAACGACACCCTGACTGATGCAAAGGCAAAGGTAGAGCTGCTCCTGGAAAAAAAAGGTGAAATAACTGCAACCCCCTTTGACGAGTTAGAAGATGGAGATCAAGAGCTATCTAAATAAACAAAAGGGATTGGTTGAAGACTCCTTTAACAGCTATATCCCGGCTGCAGAGGGCGTATTCCAGGACCATATCAAGGCGTTGCGCTATTCACTCTTTGCCGGAGGAAAACGTATACGTCCCATTCTCTGTCTGGCTGCCGCAAGTGCAGTTGGCGGCGAGACTGCAACAGAAGAGGACCTCCTTCCCATTGCCTGTGCTCTGGAATGCATTCACACCTATTCACTGATCCATGATGACCTTCCGGCCATGGATAACGACGAACTGCGCCGGGGAAAACCCACCAACCATATGCTCTATGGCGAGGCAGGTGCAATTCTGGCCGGCGACGGACTCCTGACCTGGGCCTTTGACCTGCTCAGTGATACAACATACGGCAAGCTCGATCCCGAAAAAAGGCTGCGCATTATTCATGTTGTTGCCAGAGCCACAGGCTCACAAGGAATGGTTGGTGGTCAAGCCCTGGATATCGCCCACGAAAACACTACCTTTCCCTTTGCAACCCTGCAGACCATCCATCGCAGCAAGACCGGGGCTCTGATTACCGCCTCGGTACTCGCAGGTGGTATTGGAGCAGGGGCCAATGCACAGCAGCTCGATTCCTTAAAGAGCTACGGTGATCAGATCGGCCTTGCTTTCCAGATCGTGGACGATCTTCTCAATGCCACGGCCACCACGGAACAACTTGGAAAAGCGGCTGGAAGCGATGTCGAACTTGGCAAAGCTACGTATCCTGCTTACTTTGGTATAGAAGAGACAAGGGCTCGAGCCCAGGCGACAGTAGAAAAGGCCAAGACTGCCCTGGCCGAATTTGACAACAAGGCTGAACCATTGCGCCTGCTTGCAGATTATATCTACACCCGCTCACATTAACTAGAAACTGGGATTGACACAACAACAGATAACCCATTAAGATAGCATAATAAAAAAAACAACAGGCACCCAAATAAGCTAGTGGAGGCCGATTCCGATTTACGACACTGGTAACCTTTTACACCAAGAGTCCAAGCTCCATTCAGGACAGACGCTATGCCGACAACTAACAATACTAAGCGTACAGGCCCAAGGCTCAGAGACATTCAATCTCCAAAGGACCTGCGCACTCTCTCCATTGATGAATTAAATGTAATTGCCGGAGATCTACGCCAGACCATCATCAATACCGTGTCCGAAACCGGAGGCCACCTTGCCCCAAGCCTTGGAGTTGTTGAATTGACCCTGGCTCTCCATTATGTTTTCAACACTCCCGACGACAAGTTGGTCTGGGATGTGGGCCACCAGACCTATGCCCACAAACTTCTCACCGGCAGGCAGGAACAGTTCCACACCTTACGCCAGTACAAAGGATTGAGTGGCTTTCCCAAGTTCAAAGAAAGCGAATATGATGCCTTTGAGACCGGACACTCCTCCACCTCCATCTCCGCAGCTTTGGGGATGACCCTGGCCAAAAACCTCAAGGGGGATACCAACCGGGTAGTCGCCATTATCGGCGATGGCTCCATGACCGCAGGCCTTGCATTTGAAGCACTGAACCAGGCAGGACACCTGGATAAAGACCTCATTGTTATCCTCAATGACAACGAGATGTCAATTTCTGAAAACGTCGGCGCCATGTCAAGTTTTCTCTCCCGGCAACTCACCAGCAAGACCGTCCGCCACCTGCGCAGACACATATCCTCCGGCCTCAAGGAGCTGCACGGTGTTGGAGATCGCTTTTTAAACGTCCTGAAAAAGAGCGAGGAGAACATCAAGAGTTTTTTTACTCCCGGTATGCTCTTCGAGGCCCTGAAATTTTATTACCTGGGCCCCATTCCAGGACATGAACTGGGTGACCTCATCCCCACCCTGGAAAACATTCGAGACAATGTGGATGGTCCGGTTCTGGTTCATGTCATCACCAAGAAGGGAAAAGGCTATGGTCCTGCTGAAAAGAATCCGGGAAACTATCACGGTCTTGGTCCCTTTAATGTAGCGACCGGTACTCCAAAACCATCTTCCGGATCAATCAGTTACACCGAGGTCTTTGGAAAAACCATCTGCCAGATAGCACGCGACAACCAAAACGTAGTAGCCATCTCTGCAGCCATGCCAGCAGGTACCGGCCTTACCGCCTTTTCAAAAGAATTCCCTGAACGTTTCTTTGATGTTGGCATTGCCGAACAACACGCTGTCACCTTTGCCGCAGGCCTGGCCGCCGAAGGGATACGCCCGGTGGTCGCCATCTACTCCTCATTTTTTCAGCGAGCCCTGGATCAGATTATTCATGATGTCTGCCTGCCCAACCTGCCGGTAACCCTGGCCATTGACCGGGCCGGTGTGGTTGGCGATGACGGCCCCACTCACCATGGAGTCTTTGACATTTCTTTCCTCCGTTTCGTCCCTAATCTCACCTACATGGCACCAAAAGACGAAAACGAACTGCAGCATATGCTCCACACCTCAGTCTCCCTGCCAGGACCGACAGCAATCAGATATCCACGCGGATCCGGAGAAGATGTAGCCATGGACCAGGATTTCCAACTCCTGGAACCGGGCAAGGGAGAATTACTGCGAGAGGGCAAAGATATCCTCCTCCTGCCTGTGGGCAACAGGGTCTACCCTGCACTCAGAGCAGCAGAAGGCCTGGAAAAGATCGGAATCGAGGCAGCCGTTATCAATCCCCGCTTCATCAATCCCCTGGACAAAGAACTCATCTGTCACTGGGCTGAGCAAACAGGGAGAGTACTGACAGTTGAAGACAATGCCCACCATGGTGGATTCGGCAGTATGATCCTGGAACTCCTTTCCGAAAACCGTCTGTACACTATCAAAACAGCCTTACTGGCGCACCCGGATCAATTCATTGAGCATGGGCCACAAAAAACGCTCTGGAAAAACTCACACCTGGATTCTCCCTCTATTATCAATGCAGCCATGGAGTTGATGAAAGAGGAGGAAAAAGAGTAAAAGAAGTCCCCCCCTGTAGGAGCGGATTTATCCGCGAACGGTGGTGGCGCGGGTTGACTTCCTCTTTGCTGAGTGTCGGGGTTGGCTCGCGACTGAAGTCGCTCCTACCTATCTGCACCGTTCTGCTGGTTCAATCTTGTAGATTGAACCTTATGAATTATACCGATTCAGAACTTACAGGTTCCAGCCATGAAACTGTAAAAAACCCGCAAAATCATTCATATCCGAAATCTGCCTATTCCAGGGTTTAAGACTGGTATAAAAAGGATTAGCGTTATCTGCCGTAGTGCCATACTCCTTATCCATCCCCACATACAGATCAAGACTGACAAGGCTGAGCAGGAGACTCTCCCACGGCTTGATCGCCCCTTTGACGTGCCCTTTCAGGGGCCACTGATCATAATATGCACTGGTTGTCGCACCAGTTGCAAGCGGCAGGGCCTTCAGGGATGACAATGTGTGTACATCTGCAACAAGCTCTTCCGAAGAACAGGAAAAGCCTGCATGGATCACCTGGACATCCGTGACCCTATGCGTTGCTGGACCGACACTGACAAGCAGGCCATCAGCGGGCATGGTCATCTCCAGGTGTGCAGGCAGAATCTCACCATAAATAGACTGCTCCTTCTCCGGCCAACCGGGTGGATAGGCCTCGGCAACAAGATAACTGGTTGGAATAATAGCCACATAGCAGCCACAGGTATTTACAGTGCTCACAAGGATCGGCCTG
>JAQYVF010000008.1 GCA_030145625.1 Desulfocapsa sp.
TGGTGCCCAGAGCGAGAATCGAACTCGCACAGAGAAAACTCCGAGGGATTTTAAGTCCCTTGCGTCTACCAGTTCCGCCATCCGGGCAGTGCTTTGTTTGTACCATAGAGCCGTTTTGTTTGTCAATTGCCAAAACGGTGTATTTTTTTTATGGAGTATATAATATCTGTTTTTTAGAAAAGACAAATGAATACAGCCTGTTGAGGTGGCCAGTTGTAATGGGAAATCATCGTTTAGCTGTTAGGCAGGAGAGAACTGGATTTTGAGCTCTCTCCTGCCTAAAGAACGTATAAGGGCTGCTGGTCATCATTAAGGGGAATTTATTCAAGGATTTGAAATTTAAAAAATCATTGATGCATTGCGAACGATGGCCAGCATTTCCCGCACTGCCTGGTCGAGGCCGACAAAAACTGCTCTGCTGATAATGGCATGGCCAATGGAAAGTTCTTCAATGGTATCCAGGGAAGCAATTTTTGCTGTGGTCTGGTAGTCGAGGCCATGTCCAGCATTTACTCTCAACCCCATCTGGTATGCCTCTTCAGCTGCTGAGGCAATGAGTTGGTACTCTTTTTCCCTTTTTCCTTCACTTGTGGCATCACAGTAGCGTCCGGTGTGGAGCTCCACATAGGTGGCTCCAATTTCCAGGGCAGCTTCTACTTGCTTATGTTCAGGGTCGATAAAGAGTGAAACCGGAATCCCTGCTTTGTTCATTTTGGCAATGGTTTTGGCAAGTTTTTTCTTCTGTCCTTCAACGTCAAGGCCGCCTTCGGTAGTCAACTCCTGTCGTTTTTCCGGAACAAGGGTGACCATGTCGGGTTTAAGGCCCAAGGCAATATCAATGATTTCTTTGTTCGCTCCCATCTCTAAATTCATTTTGGTCTTGATGGTTTCACGCAGCAGCCGGACATCACGGTCGTTGATATGGCGTCGATCCTCACGGAGGTGGACGACAATGCCTGCGGCACCAGCAAGTTCACAGATTGCAGCGGCTGCAACAGGGTCCGGTTCGTTAATGCCGCGCGCCTGGCGTACTGTGGCTACGTGATCGACGTTAATTGCAAGATGTGTCATTTGATTACTCCTGGAAGATTGTAACTGATTAATCAGACTGGTTTCTAGTGCCCACATATCCTCAGCCTCTTTTTCGGAACGCTCATGGTCGTAACCGAGCAGGTGCAGCAGGCCATGGGTAATGAGCCAGGTGAGTCGATCATGAAGTGAAACCTTAAGGGTGAGAGCTTCCCTGGAGGCGGTTTCCACTGAGATGATGATATCACCAAGTTCTTGAACAGGTATGATGCTGAGACAAGGATCCGTCTCATCTGCAAAGGGAAAAGAGAGGACATTGGTTGGTCCCTTTTTTTTACGATAATGGTTGTTGAGCCAGCTTATTTCCTGGTCATCGACAAAAAGTATGCTCACTTCATAACTTGCCACTTTGTTTTTGCGCATGAGCCATGCAGTACGCCTTTGCAGAAGTTTGCTGTTCAGGTGAAATTTACTGGTGTCGCAGTTTATGGTGAGGTTTGCTGGCATGTTACTGTTGGATTATGGGAAAGTGTTTGGTTGGCGTGTTAATGGTTTTGGGTGCGTGAGTTTTTTGCCAGGTGAGGGCGTGTTGTATTGGTCCCCGAATTTTTCTCATAGGCGGCAATGATCTTTTGTACCAGAGGGTGTCTTACCACATCCTGTTTAGAAAAATTACAGAAGGATATCCCGTCGATACCATGTAAAAATTTTTTAGCCTGTAGCAATCCGGATTGTTCCGTATGTGGCAGGTCAACTTGAGTGACATCACCGGTGATGACAGCTGAGGAGTCGAATCCGATGCGGGTCAGGAACATTTTCATCTGTTCCCTGGTGGTATTCTGGGCCTCATCAAGGATAATGAATGCATCATTCAAGGTTCTTCCACGCATAAAGGCGAGAGGCGCGATTTCGATAATTCCCTGTTCTATGAAACTTTCACTTTTTTCAGCTCCGAGCATGTCGCTCAGGGCATCATAGAGTGGCCTCAGGTAGGGATTGACCTTCTGGGCAAGGTCACCGGGAAGGAAGCCAAGTTTTTCCCCTGCTTCTACTGCGGGACGGGTGAGAATAATGGACCTGACTTGGCCGGTGTTTAAGGCTGAAACAGCCATGGCAACAGCCAGGTAGGTCTTGCCGGTACCAGCAGGTCCAATGCCGAATACTATATCGTTATTGCGAATGGAATCGATATAGGTCTTCTGATTTTGGGTTTTGGGCGAGATGATGCGATTCTGGGCAGTAATGTAGACTTTATCCAGAAAAATTTTGTCTAGATGGCAATGAGGAGTTGCTTCGAGAACACGAAGGCCAAAGAGAAAATCAGAACTGTAGACCTTGAATCCTTTACTGATGAGTCCGTAAAATTGTTCGAGGAGATTAGCGGCAAGGCTTATCTCATGGTCCAGGCCGATAAGGTGAAGACCGCTTCCCCGGACATGAATTTGAACCCCAATATTCTGCTCAAGGGAGTGAAGGTTCTTGTTCAGTTCTCCATAGAGAATACTTGCCAGATTATTATCCGGAAAGCAGAGATCCTTGCTGAGTTGTTTACCTGCCATTGTTCTGTTGGTTTTTTATGTATGCAAGTCTACAGGCACCTTTCTCTGAGGAGAAAGGTGCCTGTAGATGTCCAAGATTTAGGGAGGAGCATTATCCAAATGCTGTTATTTTGCAGGTGGTGTCTTCTTTGCAAGTTCTTTATCGATGATTTTCTGAATGGCCGGGAGGGTACGTTCTTTTAATAGCATACCATTGATGATAATGGTTGGTGTGCCTCTCACGCCGGCTTCCTGAGCATCAAAGATATCTTTGGCGAGTTTCTGCTGGATTTGAGGAGATACCATATCTTCTTTTAACTTTTTTACGTCAAGCTCAAGCTTGGCAGCTATGGTATCGATGGTTTTAGCATTCAGTTTAGGGGCTTCAAAAAGAGCGTCATGAAATTCCCAGTATTTCCCCTGATTGCCTGCTGCAAGCGCTGCAAGTGCTGCAGGTTTAGCAAACTTATGGAAATTCAGAGGTAAGTTTTTGAGTACGATTTTTACTGTGTCAGGGTTATGCTCGAGCACCTGCTCGAGTAGCGGCACTGCTTTGCCGCAGTGAGGTCACTCAAAGTCCGTAAAAACGGCGATGGTCACTGGTGCATTTGCGTTACCGAGAAAGGGTGATCCTGTAGTGTCAATATTGACTATAAAACTGACAGAAAGGTCAGAAAAGCTGTTCTCTCCCTGGTTGATGAGATAAAGTTTTTCTCCTCGCGGAGCAATATCAATAGCGGAGACACCTTTATCCACGGGGATGGCACCAAGAAGTTCACCATTGGCGCTATAGGCGAGGATTTCTTTCTGATCGGTAAGGATGAAAACCCGTTTTCCGTCAAGAGTATAGACGATATCCAAAGGTGTGCTTGGAAGTTTCCAGCTTTTTTCCACCTTCCACTGAATTTTTGACGACCCTTGGGTGTCGGTCGCAGCAAAAGCAAGCGAAGGTGAAAAGGAAAGCATGAGTAGGGCACAGGCTGTGATGGTCTGTTTGTACGTCATTGGTTCCTCAATTCTAAATTGATGATTAATCCGGCGCGGAAGGGTTGAGTGAATACCAATCTCAGGCCGGGTCGTAGAGTAATAGTGGAAGGATTACGATAGAAGAAAATCCTTTTCTATATGAGGTGGATAATAGTCTCTGTGAGATCGTTTGGCAAGCCGGATTAGGAAAAAGGATTTCATCGTATTTAAAAATAATGGATAAAAAGAAAGATTTTTTTTACTCCATAAGAGTATCTGTCTTGACTGGGAGCTATATGTGAATTAATTACTAAAGGATTATCTGATGTTCTTTTGACGGTTTTGCAAAAAATGCTTAGTCTTGATCAATGGAATAGTCGATGTTCTGTTTGAAATATTTGATATGCGAGGGTGGCGGAATTGGTAGACGCACTGGTCTTAGGAACCAGCGCCTAGTGCATGGGGGTTCGAGTCCCCCCTCTCGCACCAAATGATTCATTTTGTTTTGTGAACATATAACCGGTAGATGTTCTGGCGGTGATCGCCGTTCAGGTCAGAAATACCCATGAAGGGTAAGCTTTTTTTGGTAGTTGACAATAAATTTATAATTTTGAACTAATCTGAGTTTGAGTGACGAGTTCTTAAATTAACCGAGTAAGAATTTTAATAAAGGATGGATACGATGGAAGTAGTTGTTGAAGATGTGAGTGCACTTACAAAGAAAGTGACCATAACCCTGCCCAAGGATGGTGTTCAGAAAAAATTGGAGAAGGCCTACAATAAGCTGCAGCGTGAGACCAAGATGAAGGGGTTTCGCCGTGGAAAAGTGCCTCGTTCCGTCATTATTAAGAACTTCAAACCTCAGGTAGAGAGTGAGGTTGGTGAGAAACTCGTTCAGGACACTTATTTCGACGCCATTGAAAAAAACAGTATTGATCCTGTTGTCCATCCGGAAATTTCAGATCCTACTTTCAAAGAAGATGGGACTTTTGTATATGTGGCCAATATTGATATCAGGCCTGAATTTGAGCTTGGTGAGTATAAAGACATAGAGGTAGAAAAAATCTCTAACGAAGTCAGTGATGCCGCCATAGAGGTAGAGGTTGAGAGCCTTCGTCAGGACATGGCACCGCTTCGTTCAGTTACTGAAAGGGCCCTTGAAGATGGTGATGTAGTAGTCGTTGATTTTGAAGGTTTTCATAACGGCAAGGCCATGAAAGAGATCAAGAATGACAATTACTCCGTAGATGTTGGTTCTGGAAAGCTCAGTCCTGAATTTGAAGAAAAATTGGTGGGAATGAATAACAATGAAGAAGCCAGCCACGAGGTTGATTTTCCTGCCAAGTATCCCAATCCTGTTCTTGCCGGAAAGAAGATCGAATTTCGGGTTAAGGTAAAAGATATTAAAGAGCGCGTTCTTCCTGAACTCAATGATGAATTTGCCAAAGATGTTGACGATGAATACAAGACACTTGCCGATTTGCAGAATGTAATTCGCGAACGTCTGCAGAAGGAAAAAGATGATCGTGCTGATGGAGACATTACTGATCGCATAATGCTTAAGCTCCTCGACAATCATGAGTTTGAGGTTCCTTCCCGACTTGTACGCTTCGAAGTTGAAGAGATGATCAAAAACACTGAAAAATCTCTTGAACAGAATGGTATGGACCTGGAATCTGCCGGCATTAATCGTGACGATCTGGCAGAGAAAAATAAGGAAACGGCCGAAAAACGAGTGCGCGGTGATTTCATCCTGAAAAAAATTGCCGAAGTTGAAGAGATCAAGGTCAATGATGAAGATCTGGATCGAGCCTTCAAACGGATCGGTGACCAATACAATATGCCCATTGCCCAGGTGAAAGAATTCTTTAAAAGCCGTGATGATTTGCTTCCATTCATGAACGAGATCTTAAATGAAAAAATTCTCACTTTTCTTCGAGAGAATGTAAAGCTTGTTGAGGCAGCACCTGTTGCCGAGGAAGAAAAGACTGAAGAGACTGCAGACTGATAGAAAGTCTGTGTTTCCGGTGGATTTTGAATAAAAATGGTTAGGCTGGGACCTGTCTGATCAGACTGTGTAATTGAACGACTGCAGCGGCCCGAGGGGGCTCTGCAGTCGTGTTATTTAAGGAGAAGGGAAATGAATCTTGTACCAATGGTTGTAGAGCAGAGTCCCAGAGGGGAACGAGCCTTTGATATTTATTCCAGACTGCTGCGGGAACGGATCATTTTTCTGGGAACTTCCGTGGGGGATGAAGTGGCAAGTTCAATTATTGCCCAGCTCCTTTTTCTTGAGGCCGAAGACCCTGATAAAGATATTACCTTTTACATTAATTCTCCTGGTGGATCGGTTACGTCCGGACTTGCGATTTATGACACCATGCAATATGTGAAATCCGACATTGCCACATTGTGTATGGGCCAGGCTGCCTCCATGGGTGCATTGCTTCTGGCTGCAGGTACTGCCGGTAAACGTTATTCTCTGCCAAATTCAAGGATTATGATTCATCAGCCTATGGGTGGTTTTCAGGGCCAGGCCACTGAAATAGATATTCATGCCAAAGAAATTTTGCGCATGCGTGATGATTTGAACAAAATTCTTGCCTTTCATACTGGACATACGAAGAAAAAAATCCAGTCGGATACGGACCGTGATAATTTTATGAGTCCTACAGAGGCGAAAAAATATGGTATATTAGATAAGGTGTTAGTGAAACGACTTGATCCTGTAGAGGAAGATTGAAATGGATGATTTTGAAAAAAAAGAAAGCAGTTCTCATTGTTCTTTTTGCGGTAAGGGTCAGGAAGAGGTTTCTAAGCTCATTGCCGGTCCTGAGGTCTACATTTGTGATGAATGCATAGATCTTTGCAATGAGATCGTTAAAGATGAGGAAGTGTCTGATGTTGCTAATGATGGGGATATGAAGACGGGTTCCCTTAAACCCATGGAGATTAAGTCCCATCTTGATGAGTATGTAATTGGTCAGGAATTTTCCAAGAAGATTCTTTCCGTGGCAGTCCATAATCATTACAAACGGATTGATGCACCAATATCTGACGATACAGTTGAGCTTCAAAAAGCCAATATTATCCTGATTGGTCCTACCGGGAGTGGTAAAACTCTGGTGGCGCAGACCCTTGCCAGGGTTCTCAATGTCCCTTTTTGTATGGCAGATGCTACCACACTTACTGAGGCCGGATATGTCGGAGATGATGTTGAAAATATCCTGGTCAATCTTCTTCAGGCCGCTGATTATGACATCGATCGGGCTGAACGCGGTATAATTTATATCGACGAGATTGATAAAATTGCCAGAAAATCCGACAGTCCATCCCTTACCCGTGATGTTTCCGGAGAAGGCGTACAGCAGGCATTGTTGAAAATTATCGAAGGTACCGTTGCTTCAATTCCTCCTAAGGGAGGTCGGAAACATCCACAACAGGAACTAGTGAAGATAGACACCACCAATATCCTGTTTATCTGTGGCGGTGCATTTGTTGGCCTGGATTCAGTTGTCAAGAGACGTTACGGGACAAAATCCATGGGTTTTGGTGCCAAAGTCGTTAGTGATAAGGATGTGAAACTGGGAGACCTTTTGGAATCTGTTCAACCCGAAGACCTACTCAAGTTTGGACTTATTCCAGAGCTGGTTGGACGTCTTCCGGTTATTGCCACCATGAAGGAACTGATGGAAGAAGATCTGGTCCGCATACTTAAAGAACCTAAGAATGCCCTGACAAAACAGTATGAGCGTCTTTTTGAATTTGAAGATATTCGCCTACGCTTTACGGAAGGCGCTCTCGCCGCCATTGCCAAGAAAGCATTGAGTCGTAAATCAGGAGCACGTGGCCTTCGCTCAGTAATGGAGGCTGCCATGCTGGATGTTATGTATGATCTGCCATCCCAGGAAAATGTGCAGGAGTGTGTCATTAGTGAGCAGGTGATTAACGATGGCGATTATCCGGTAATTCTCTATGAGAATAAACCTGAAGATAAACATCTGGAAAGTGCTTGAAAATGAAATACCATAAGGGATTATGTCCCTTACTTTTATTATTATTGAGGTAAAATGAATACCAGTCTATACCCGCTCATGTCTTTACGTGACATTGTTGTTTTTCCGCACATGGTTGCCCCTCTGGTGGTTGGAAGGAGTAAGTCTATCCATGCCCTGGAAGATGCCATGGAAAAACGAACTGAGATTTTTCTTGTGGCCCAGCAGGATTCCAGGGTCGATGATCCGGAAGAAAGTGAGATCTATAAAGTCGGTACCCTGGCTGTGGTTATGCAGCTCCTTCGTCTTCCTGATGGAACGATTAAGGCCTTAGTGGAAGGAAAGAGAAGGGCAGAAGTTGTTTCGTTTCTGCCTCATGAGCAGTTTATGCAGGCAGAGCTTCGAATCCGAGAGGACGTTGATCAGGATAAAGGAGAAACTGTTGTCTTTATACGTCAGTTGCGAGCAAAGTTTCAGGAGTTTGCTGCTCTCAATAGGAAAATACCGCGTGAGGTACTCAAATCGATTGATACCATAGAAGATAATGGGAAGTTGATTGATGTGGTCAGTGCCCATCTTCCTTTGAAATCGGATGAAAAACAGATCATTCTCGAAATTGATTCTCTCTCGGAAAGGGTCGAGAAAATCCTGAAGTATATTAATCGGGAAATTGAGCTTGCCGAGCTGGAAAAGGATATTAATGCGAGGGTGAAAAAACGTATGGGGAAAACCCAGCGTAACTATTTTCTTGGAGAAAAGGTCAAGGAAATCCAGACTGAAATTGGTCAGAATGAGGATGGCCTTGATGAGATAGGTGAACTGGAAGATATTGTAAGAAAGAAGAAATTACCTGTCATTGTTCGTGATCAGGCAAGAAAGGAGCTGAAAAAACTCCGCAACATGCCTCCCATGTCAGCTGAGACTACAGTCGTTCGCAATTATATAGACTGCATCCTCAACCTTCCCTGGGGAAAAAAGAGCAGGGCACGTCTGGATATTGATAAAGCTGAAACAATTCTTGATGAGGATCATTATGGCCTTGAAAAACCCAAGGAGCGGATTCTCGAATATCTGGCAGTACAGGCTCAGGTGAAAAAGCTACAGGGACCTATCCTCTGTCTTGTCGGGCCGCCAGGCGTTGGAAAGACTTCCATCAGTCGATCTATTGCCAGGGCCATGGCGAGAAAGTTCGTTCGCCTTTCCTTGGGAGGTGTACGCGATGAAGCTGAGATAAGAGGCCATCGGAGAACCTATGTGGGTGCAATGCCTGGAAAGATTATTCAGTCCATGCAAAAAGTCGGGGTCGCAAATCCAGTTTTTTGTCTTGATGAGGTGGACAAGATGAGTACTGATTTCCGGGGTGACCCATCTTCTGCACTTCTTGAAGTCTTGGATCCGGAACAGAATTTTGCATTTAATGATCACTACCTTGATCTTGATTACGACCTTTCTGAGATATTTTTTATTACGACGGCCAATAATCTGGAAGGGATACCTCTGCCGTTACAGGATAGGATGGAGATCATCCGTCTCAATGGCTATACAGAGGAAGAGAAATTGAAAATTGCTGAGGGATTTCTCATTCCAAAGCAGCTGAAGGTTAACGGATTTAAACCGGAAGACATCATCATGACAGAGGGTGGAGTCATGGAGATTATTCGCCGTTATACAAGAGAAGCCGGAGTGAGGAGTTTTGAGCGAACCATAGCCTCGGTGTGTAGAAAAATAGCCAGGGACCGACTGAAGAAGAAGGTAACTGATAAAAAATACAAAATTACTGCCCAATCGATACTGAAATACCTGGGGACACCTAAATATCGATATGGCCTGGCCGAAGAGCGTGATGAGGTTGGCTTGACTACTGGGCTTGCTTGGACCTCTGTGGGTGGCGAAATACTGCAGATCGAGGCAACATTGATGCCTGGTACCGGGAAAATGACCGTCACCGGAAAGCTAGGGGAGGTCATGCAGGAGTCTGCTCAGGCAGCGCTCAGCTATGTTCGTTCCCGTGCCATGCGTCTAGGCCTAAGTGCTGATTTCTACCAGAAGTTGGATATCCATGTGCATGTCCCTGAAGGTGCTATTCCCAAGGATGGTCCTTCAGCCGGAATAACAATTGCCACCACTCTCGTTTCTGCTATTCTCAAACTGCCTGTGAGACATGATTTAGCCATGACAGGAGAGATTACACTGCGTGGCAGGATTCTTCCCATTGGTGGCCTTACTGAGAAGTTGCTCGCTGCTAAGAGGGGAAATATCAGAGAGGTTATTATCCCTAAGGCAAATGAGCGCAATCTTGCAGATGTTCCTGCAAAAATTCGCAAGAGTCTGGTCATTCATTGTATTGAAAATGTTGACGAAGTACTGGAAAAAGCGCTTGTTTTGAAAAAGAAAGAAACTTTGTTTAAGGATGTGTCTCTGGCTAGTGTTTATGGGGATTTCACAGTGTCTTCACATAATACTCCACAATGACTTACATAATACTTTTTACACACTTTTTTGCTTGACGGCTTAGGGTCTTCCTGTTAAAAAGATGTCCACAATTGATTGACGGGGCGGTTAGCTCAGCTGGGAGAGCATCGGCCTTACAAGCCGAGGGTCACAGGTTCGATCCCTGTACCGCCCACCATTCAATTTGATTCTTAGGAGCGGTAGTTCAGCTGGTTAGAATACCGGCCTGTCACGCCGGGGGTCGCGGGTTCGAGTCCCGTCCGCTCCGCCAAAAATCCAAGGGTTTAGCCGTCATGGCTAAACCCTTTTTTTTTCCTAGTTTGCCGAAAAGTGGGTCCACTCAAACCTATTTTGCTATAATGGCTTTTCCGTGAGGTTTGAATCCGAAAACTGAAGTTGCAGCTTAAGAGACCTGTCTGGATGTTTAAATCCAGGCAGGTCTTTTTTTGTTTACGATTATCATTTGAACTCAGCCAAACAAGAAGCAATCAAAGTAGCCATTGATACCATTAAATTATTCCTATTCCACAAAGTTAATTCTGTGCAGGTGGAAATCCAATGTATTTGGCAAGGTCTCCTTGATTCGAGTTTAAGCGGGATGACACTGGATGCGTTGAGATTCGTGGTAACTGCTTTTTTAAAAGGAGGGATTAAGACTCTGTCAAACCAGATTGGATATTTTATGAGTAAGTAAGTTTTTGCCAAAGCCACATTTGTTATGAAGTTCATAAGATTATTGCAGTCCAAATAAGAGTACGAGTGTAAATTGATATATTGACTTTAAGGAACATAATATTTACTTTGCGTATCTGTAAAGGATAAGTAGGTTGGTCTTTGTTGATGTACCGAGTATTTTACCCCTATTTTGTGTTGAGCCAGAATAATCCAAAAAGTTGAAGGGAAAATTTATCCAGGGTGTGTTGAATATAGAGCAACTTTCCGAATTGATTCTTGGAAAGCGAGGATATAACCAGGCATGACACGTCTAATAAGAACAAGTTGTATTATTGAATCCGCAATGGATAATATTCTTCACATTTAGTTATGTATGCCATATTGTTTAATTAGTATATTCAAGATGATATTCAAAAAAAATCAGTAAGTGCGTGCTCCGCATAAGATACTCCTTTTGTGGTGCCGGAGGGATCAGCTTCAATAATCATTGAAGCATAAGTATCAAAAAACTATAGAAAATTTGTGTCTTTCGTAATGCTTTGCTTATCAAAGGGATAATTGTGAGATGCATTTCAGACATAGCTAATACAATGTTTGATGTGAACAGTAACAGCTGCCGATTGTTTTTACTGTTTCTTGCCTGATGGTAAGTATATCTGTCTGATATCGAAAAGTTATCAACAAGCTGAAACGATAGCTAATAAACGAGACTGAAAACAATAAACTGATGACCTGTGAGTCAGGAGAAAACCTTTCTTACACACAATGAGAGGATAAATAATGCCTAACGAAAACATTTGTCCATTGTGCAGTTTTGACCAAATAAGTCATGAAACTCGTTTGGAAAAAGTATCTAATCATTTTGGCGGACACAAAGAAATATTGTTAGCTTATGATACTTGTCAACGGTGCGGCACTGATGGTGACTTTGCTAATAAAAATGGCGCGTTAATCCGTGAAGCAATAGATTCTTTACGGGTCGAGTCAGTAAAAACTATTCTTCAATATTTTTCAGATAATAAAGTAAATTTAGCTGGGATGGAACGTGCGCTTGAATTGCCGCAACGAACTTTGGCCAAATGGAAAAGAGGATCTCCTCCGCCATCTGCCGCAGGGGTTGCGCTATTAAGATTTTTAAGGTTATTTCCTTGGCTTGTTGATGTTGCTAATTACAATTTTGATTCTGAAGAAGGTCAACAAATTCATATTAAGGCAGCAATCGATACGTTACTGACTAAAATAAATTTTAAGGAGAATCAAAAAACTGACAATAATTTAATACCTGCAATATGGGTTGATTCTCTTTGTCTTGAAACCAGACCGGACGGTGTGTCTTCTTTAAGTTTCAGTACGTTATTGCCTGAAAAAGAAATGGAACAAGTACGATTGATGGTAGGAAAGGATCAGCTGAAGGCTATGATAGATTTATTATGTGAAAACCTGAATTATTATCCTGTAAAAGATTAACAAAAAAACAGCCAACTGCTCATGTACTTGTTCCTTATTCGGCAAATGCCATGACTGGGCTAACAACAGAGTGACATCTGGATTTTGATTACTTTGAACGTGGTGAATTCTAGGCAGGTTTGTAATAGAGGGTAACGTCGAGGTCTGCTCCCTATTGTTTTTTGTGTGATCCGTCGTTATGTCGTTGCCTGGAGGTGAGCTGTTGAAACCAATTTGCTCTGCCTAAAGTTTAAGGGATGAACTGTTATGACCAAATCTCTTTTTTCGTTTTAGGTGAGTCGAAAAGAGGTAATTGTATTTAACTGCCTAGTATCAGGGTTTGTTTCTCGTTCTTGGCCTGCCGAGTCCCACTGCACCGTAGAGTTGGGTCAGGAAGGTTGTTGTAGTTTTTGATGGACTGATAAATTCTGCACCACATTTCCTTCCTTTAACCATCCGGATCTTGACCTGTTCTTTCATCCTGAAATTTGGCCCAATATGACAGCTGACCAGCAGATCATCGCCGGAGACATATTTTTCTTTGGTTACCATGAGTAGTCCGCCAGGGCTTATATCCAAGATGATACCGTTGCTGCTTTTTCCGGTTTTCAGGTTGCGGCAATAGAGTTTGATATCTTCATCTAAGATCTGGCCCCTATTGATTCTCATATGTTTTCGCTTCACCACATTAACCAGATCCTGGTCCATGTCAGCTTCTTCCAAAGTGATATCTGGAAAGTCTTCGTCTTGTGATCTGTCGAGAGTAAGCGATGTGGTAGCCGACCTTCGTGAGTCTGAGGGCCTGGGCTTTGACTTTGCTTTTACGGGATGAGAATCTACGTTCTTTTGCAGCGTTTTAGATTTGAGAAATGTAAAAAAACTCATGGGTGAGTTAACCTTTTTCTTTGAATTGTTCGTTTGTTATTCCGGGCTTCTCTTTTGAGAAGCACAGCTACCGACTTGAATCCTGTGGGTATTTGTTTTTGTGTCAATAACAATTGTAAATGAAAATTCAGTAGGTTTTCTGCTGCAACAACTGAAGGTCACCTAACGATATCAAAACAGAAAGTTAGATGTCAAAGATTTTGAGGGAGGATCACTGTTTTGCAGCTGTGATTTTCGGGCAGGTAATATTGAAAAGACATGAGTGGTAACGGGTATGGGATGGTCGATGTTACTTTGGTAATTACTTGAGGCCACCTCGAAAAATTACCTTTTTGCCCAAGCTCTTCGTCACAGCCAAAAAAACAATGCTCACATATCGACTATATGCTGCGCTTATTTATTGTCTGCTCCTCGATCTTGAACAAAAAATCTTATTTTTCAAGGTACCATTGACTTGTTATAAGTGAGATTTGTCTTGCTGTCAGGGGTGTACATTTTTCGGGAGCTTTAGTGGTTACTTCTTAATCGTTTTAGTGGGCTACTGTACTGGCTGGTAAGATTTGTGTAATATAAAAATGATGTTTCTTATCTTTCAGTGGGTCCCATCTTGGTTTTGAATTTTTCATTTACCTGATAGACAAAGGCAAGAACTTCGGCAACTGTCTGGTAGAGTTCTGTCGGGATTTCGTCACCGAGTTTGATCTTGGACAGGAGTTCAACGAGGTTTGGGTCTTCCTGGATATGGACTCCAGCTTCTCGGGCTGTGTCGATTATGCGCTTGGCAATTTCTCCTTTACCAGTGGCAACTATCTTGGGTGAGGATCCTTTCTGTTCGTCGTAAAGAATGGCGACTGCCTTTTCAATTTCTTTTTTCTTCATACCTTATACCTTTGTATCCAGCATGGATTCATCTTCCGGGATCAATTGTTGAATAAGTGCACTGGCTGGATCTTCTGCTGTGTCTGAAAAACTGAGGTTTAATAGATTGGTGGAGCTGATGTTGTTCTTCAGGTCATCCTGGTATCTACTGGTAAAGTGTTCTTTCTCTTCTGACTCGCAGGAGAAATGTATTGAAAGGTCTTTTTCTGATTGGGTAAAATGGATTTCTATGTTGCCAAGGGGTTTGAGATTCAGGTGCAGTGAAAACAAGAGAAGATGGTTCTTGCTTTTGGCTTTGTCAGTAGTTTGGTCTTTGTTAACAAGAAGATATCCGTGATCAAGAAAAGGAAGGGGGAGAGAATAAATGAACTGGTTTTCAGATTTTAACTTTAATTTTGCAATTTGGTAGAGTTCCAGAGTTTCAAAAAAACGATTGGTTGTTTCAGCAACTGTTTCTGCATTTTTGAAAAGAGTAGCAATTTCCAAAAGGGCCTTGTTTAGTGTCTCTGCACCAGTCTTACTACCTCCTTTTGTCAGTAGGGCATCAAGTGATAGACCAAGACGATCAATGAGTTGCTTAAGAACCGTTCTGTCATTGTTGTTGCCTAAGGGGAATTGTTGCAGGCTATCCAGGTTGTCTTGAGTGGAAGTGCTTTCTGTGTCAATAGGAGGAGAAGAGGTAGTGCTTAATGACTGGAAGAGTCCGCTAACATCAAAATTTTTACCAAGAAGTGTTATTATTTTGCCAAAGGCAGATGGTGGGTCATCGGAAATGATTTTGAGTTCTACCAAGGGGGTGGTGGTCAGTACTTGAAGCTTGAGTTTGGCCCCTGGGCTTAAGCTTACCGTATCACTTTGGGCAAGTATGTTTTGTTCATGAATACTTAAGAAAAAACGGTTGCGACCAGCTGATTTCAAGACAGTGGCAGTAAATATTTGGCCAGGTTGAGCGTGTTGCTGGGATTGTTGCCTGGCATCGGAGTCTGAGGTGGAAGAACCGACTGGTTTAATAGGTGAAAGTGGTTTGATGGTATTCATATTACTCTTTCGGTTTCCATAGAGGCAATCTTAACCACCTAATTAGTAAGGAGTTGTCTGGAAATAAGCTGAAAGAAGCAAGAAACAAAGTACGTGTTGCGGTCAAACAACAATCAGTCGACTGTCTGTATTCGTTCTCGAAGCTGCATCCTTTGTTCTTGGAGACAGTCAGAAATAATAGAATCTCTGTGTTTGGAAGAGACATGATCAAAATGAAAAGCTACCTGGTAACGACCACGTCGCAATCGCTTAGTTCTGATAATGTGAGCTGCGCATTCAATTAGTACATTTGTATGTTTGAGACTGATTTCAATATTGAGTCGATGGTTATTCTTAGGTTGAGCCGGAAGGATGGCAAGAACTCCGCTTCCGGATAAATCGAGAGTTTCACCCTGGAGCGTCCAGTAGTTGTTCCGATCTTCTGAAGGTCCGGGTTCGTAGATTACATTAATTTCCATCCGGGTGTCGACACGAAAATATTCTCTCAAACTTGTGGGATCTACGGAGTTCTTGGCATTAAGCTCAAGGGTACGATCTCCATTGATATCCAAAATTTCTGCTGTGAGGGTGAGAGATACTTTTTCTCCTTTGATAGAAATGGGACAGAGTTGATTGGTATCAATATTGGATGGAAGCTGTTTGGGGGGGAAGACCAGGAAAAAGTTGGGGGCAAGAGATTCTTTATAAATGCATTTTAGGCGGATTGTTTGACCTTCTGTGGTTGAAATGTCAATTTCTGCACCTGCACTGTCTATAATTTTTTTGACTATATCTGTGATTGATGAATTCACTGCAAAAAGCCTTTATCAAGGGAGTTGGTAACGAGAAGAGGTGATGCGATAAGATTTCAGGAATCCTTGACTTGAACCTTCAATCGCAGGAGTCGCCGCTGAGCCACCAGGCAGCAACCTATGATTTTATCACGATCTTCGTCCTCAATATGATCAAAACGGTAGGCGGCATCCCAGAGTTTTTCCGTGAGTTGTGAAATGCGTACCGGTGAAGCAAGGGTAGAAACAACACTCATTTCAGCCAATGGTAAAGCCAGTTCCAACCTGACCTGGGTGTTTGGTGGAGGGGCCGTCTTGAAACTTGCGCGCAGGCCACTGCCACTGAGGTCAACTGTTGTTCCCATGATTTTCCAACTGTCTTCAGGATCTCCAAATCCTTCTGGAATCAATGACTTGATGACAATGGGGACGGTGCAGTCAACTCGAAAATACTCACGCATCTGTTCATGACTGATGGTTTTCTGGGCCACCATTTCAAGGGTCTGGTCATTAACAATCTGAATAATCTTGCTTTCCAGGGATACGCTTTTTCCGCCCAGATCCAGATTGATGAGACAGGAAGTGTTCATGTCAATCTTGTTCTCAGGCAGGGTGCCTGGCTTGAATAACAGTTTAAAGTGAGTTGTCTCTGTTTTTTTAAATACACACTGAATCAGCAGGCGGTCATCCATATCACGGATGGGTAGAAAAACACGGACAGGTTTGTTGTCAGAAATTTGTGGGAAAAAATTTTCTAGATCTGTCACGGATGATCCTTGAGGCAGTATTGATGCTAATCAGGATATGTGAAGGTTGATTTAATCCTGAACCATTTATAATCATAGATACTTTATCACCTATGAAATTTTCTATCAAGCTACTATATAAAAAATGAACGATGACGTACAATCTATGTAGGTGTTTTTATCACAATGTTCATTTGGCCAATTGGTGTGGCCCTGGTGTATTTAGTATCGTGTTAGAATTGTCACTGATTGTATGAAAATGGAATTATTTTCTAGAATTATTCATTTTATCCTAAAGCTCTCATGACGTCTTGTCGATATGTACGGTAAGGGTCAAACCAACACCCGGTTTAACCCGAGATAATTAACTTTAAAAATCAACTTTTAAGGAGGGAAAGAAACTAGTAGTAAAGCAATCGATGTAAGCGGGCAAGGACGCCCAATCTATCAAATTCATGGAGGATCACCATGGCCTTAACAATTAACACAAATGTAGCATCCCTCAACGCCCAACGTAATCTGGGAACCTCTCAAAGTGCTCTCAACAAATCAATGCAGCGCCTTTCTTCAGGTCTGCGTATTAACAGCGCTAAAGACGATGCTGCCGGTCTTGCAATTTCTGATCGTATGACTTCGCAGATTCGTGGTTTGAATCAAGCATCCCGAAATGCCAACGATGGTATTTCTCTTGCGCAAACGGCTGAAGGTGCTCTGCAGGAAAGTACCAATATTCTGCAGCGTATTCGTGAATTGGCTGTTCAGTCTGCCAATGATACCAACAGTGCAAGTGATCGTTCTTCTCTGAACGATGAAGTTTCTCAACTTGTGGCTGAGCTGGATCGTATTTCTGAAACTACCAGCTTTAATGGAAAGGAACTCCTTGACGGTACCATGGACAATGCGACTTTCCAGGTTGGTGCAAATGCCGGATCAAATCAGACCATTTCTTTCGCCATCGAAAGTGCACGTTCTGATGATTTAGGTGCTGACAATCTTACGACAGTAGCCGCACAGGCTGCAGTATTCTCAGCAGGATCCTTTCAGGCTACTGCTGATGCCACTGGTTCTGATGGTAACAACATTAAAGTTAGAGTTGTAGATGGTACTGCCAATAGTACCGTGGTAACAGGTAATACCATTACTGCTACCTATCAGTTTACAGCAGCTGGCTCCGATGACATGTCTGAAATTGGTGCTCTTGTTAATGCGGCACAAAGTTTGGTTACAACTAATTTTGCAGCTACCACAAGTTCGGAAATATCAATTAATCTCGCCGGTGGAAATGATGCCGGGTTGGAAGGAACCAGGATTATCTCTGATATTTCTGTTGCTAATCGTCAGGAAGCAGACATTACCATCGCAAGTATTAGCGGTGCACTGGAACAGATTGATACGATTCGTGGTGGATTGGGTGCAATGCAGAATCGTTTTGAATCAACCATTGCTAACTTGAACAATGTTGCTGAAAATCTTTCAGCTGCTCGTTCTCGAATTCTTGATGCTGATATTGCTATGGAAACTTCAAGCATGACCAAGCAGAATATTCTGCAGCAGGCCGGTGTCTCTATTCTTGCACAGGCCAACCAGGCTCCGCAGCTGGCATTGTCACTGCTCGGTTAATTTACGGGCTAATCTTCTGGGGGCCGGTTTATCCGGTCCCCAGTTTTCCCTTATTCGACTTAATCAGTGACGGGGGTGGAGGGTACCGCAATGAACGTTGAAGCAATTAATGTACAGAACAATGCTGAACTCCAGATGCGAAAAGCGTCTGATCAAGTTTCTGAGGCACGAAAGCAAAAAGAAGTACAGGTTCAAAGTGAATCTGTAGAAAAAAAGCAGGTTCAACCGGAAGAATTGCTGCAGCAGATTAAATCCTTGACCGAGGACGGGCTGTACAGTGTTCATTTTGAAACTGATGAACGGTCCAATGGTATGGTGGTCAAGATTGTTGATCGTACAAATGATGAAGTGATCCGTCAGGTACCTGCTGAAGAGTTGCTTGAATTGAAAGCGGCTCTGGATGATTTGCGCGGTAATATTATCGATACAGAAGGTTGAAGTAACGATACAGAAGGTTGATTTACATAGAGCTGAGAGTTTTCTACTGGTTCTGGGGAGATAGTTATGGCCATCACATTTGGAGGTCTGGCAACAGGTCTGGATACCAATACAATTGTCAAAGAGTTGATGGCGTTGGAGCGTCGGCCGCTTAACACCCTTGAGATAGATAAGGCATGGTTTGAAAGGCGACAGACAGAGTATTCAACCTTAGATGGAAAGTTAAAAGGGTTTCTGTCAAAAATTGAAAATCTTGGCTCCAGTGAAAATTTAAGGCAGAAAAAGGTCACTGCGTCTAACGAGGATTTCCTTTCGGTTACAGCGAGTTCTGAAGCCCTTCCTGGATCCAGTTATCAGGTTGAGGTTGTTTCCATGGCCCAGGTAGAAAAAAATGTCAGCCAGGGCTACGCGTCTAAAATTACCAATAATTTTGGTACAGGTGAACTTACTTTCAGTGTAGGCGAAAATGATCCTGTCACAATCAGTATCGATGGAACAAATAATTCGCTTGAAGGGATTATGCAGGCGATCAATGACGCTGATGTTGGAGTAAATGCCGCAATTATTAATGATGGAACTGACAATCCTTATCGTCTTGTATTGACAGGTGAAGATGCCGCTACGTCCTATTCCATGACTTCGACGTTGCCAACCTTTAATGGCGACATCAGTACTCAGTTGCAGGCTGGTGGCTTTACAGATCAGGATGACGCAGTTTTCGGAAGCGGCACCATTGATTTGTCAACAGGAGATCAAATCACTCTTAGTGATTCTTCGAACTCCTTGACCGATATCATGGACGCCATCAATAATGAAAGTGGCGTCACTGGTGTAACTGCTTCTATCGTCGCTGACGGTGATAATTTTGTAATCTCTCTCAGTGGTGGGGAAACGATTACTGCAACAGATCTGAGTGGCGGTAACTATGATGCTTTTAGTTTCACTGAAACCCAGGCGGCAACACAGGCACATATTCGTGTAGATTCAGTCGATATCTATTCCGATTCCAATGTATTAGACGAGGCTATCCCAGGTTTGACTCTGGACCTGGTCAGTGCTGAAGAAGGGACAACTACTACTATCTCTGTCTCGCTTGATGAGGCAGCAATAAAATCTCAGATTGAGATGTTTGTGCAGGGATACAATGATGTTGCAGCTTTTATAAATTCGCAAGCAACAACGGAAGATTCCAACGGTGGAATTCTAGGCGGTGAGGCAACTATTAACAGTGTTAAAAGACGTCTTCAAAGCTTTCTTACAACATCTGTTAATACAAGTGGCAATTTATCCACTTTGTCTCAATTAGGGTTGAAAACACAAAAAGATGGAACCCTTGAGCTTGATGATTCTGTTTTAACAGATGCAATTCAAAATGATCTGGATAGTGTTGAGAAGTTACTGGTCGGTGAAGATGAGACAGAGGGAATTGCGGTTCAATTCCAGAATTATCTGGAAGGGATAACTGATTCGATAGATGGAATAGCGGCGACAAACAAAGAAAGCACTGGAGCGACTGTTGCCAATATTGAGAATCGTATGGAACAGTTAGAATTACGCATGGAGAAGAGGGAAGAAACCTTGCGTAATAAATTCAGTGCCATGGAGCTGTTAGTCAGCAGTATGAACTCACAGAGTTCTTTCTTAAGTCAACAGCTCGATATGCTTACCAATATGATGACGGGGAATAGATAATGAACGCCTATATGAACCAATACCAAAATAATCAGATTCAGACCGCATCTCCAGAGAAGATCCTGATTATGCTGTACGACGGAGCTATTCGTTTTACCCGTCAGGCTATTTTGGCTATGGATGCTGGAGATAGGGCTGTCCAAGGCGAGAAGATCAGTCGAGTGATGGCCATTGTTTGTGAGTTTTCCAATACCCTCGATCATGAAATTGGCGGGGAGATAGCTGTAGAACTAGATGCTCTCTATAATTTTATGACCCGTGAGTTGACACGAGCTAATCTAAAAGGGGATCGCAAGGCTTTGGAGACAGTGGAAGATCTGCTTTCCGGATTGCGGGAAACCTGGGTTGAAGCGGCAAAAATTTATGCAAGGGAAAAGCAGGTAGAGAGTGAAGTGGTAGGTGAAAGTCTTTCTGTGGCACTTTAGGGAAAAAAGAATGGGCGAATTTGATCCTCAAACTGAAAAGCTTCTCAAGTCCTCGTTTGAGCAGTATCGTGAAATTTTGCAACAGGCTGAAAATCTGTTGAAAATGATGGATGCCTGTGATTATTCTCAGGTAGATGAACATGTGATTAGGTCACAGCAGTTGCAGAGTGAGGCAAGCCGACAGGATGAACAGTTGCTGCCGCTGCTTACACTTGATCTTCCGACCTGGGAAAAGCATACTCAGTATCAGAATCGTCTAGATTGTATTAGATCAATTGTTGAGCTTAACAAGGTACTTTTGCCGAAGATTCATGGCGTCATGGCAATTACTAAGGCAGAGCTTGGGAATCTGAGTGGTGGCCGTAATGCTCTTGTTGGTTACGCTTCACAGGATGCTGACAAGCGAGTTTTTCTCGGAATTGGTTAATGATAGGCAGGGATCTTGGGGGATCTGAAAATAGAATAATCAGGTTAAGGAGTATCAAAAAAATCAGATATCTTTGGTGTAGTGGATGAAAACGATAGATGTCTTATTCAGCGAGTCCATTGAACAATATCAAAGTTTCACTGCACAAACCGTGGGACTTAGGGAAAATATTGATTCTCTCCCCATTGGAAAAATAGTGCAGAGGTTGGAATCAATAAAACAGCTACAGGAAGATATCGCTGAGCGAGACGGAAAACTTCACGTGATTATGGACTTTACCGGATCAGAGGTTCTTGAAAATCCTCTTACTGGAGAGTATCAGCGCGCCCTTGATGCTGCTATCAGTGAAACTGACAGAGTTGCATCAAAAATGCAGCTTCGCAAGATATTGCTGATGCAGAAAACAAGCAGAATACAGGCCTTTAAAAAAGACTCATTCGAGTATATTACGGCTATAAAAAAATACAACAGTTTGGTACAGTAAAGAATTTTTTCCAGCTATTGTTCTTCAATAATTGTCAATACTCTTTTGACAACTTTACGTTTAATCCACCCGGAAGTATATATTCTTCATTCCTTTTGAGAGGCAATGTGTTGTGTTTGAGTAGGCTCAATCTTCAAGCAGAAAGGGAGTAATTCTCTATTGCAGCTCACTGTATCGTCGGTTTCGCTTATGGAAAAGAAGAGCCGAAACAATTTACTTTCTTTGCAAAACATGTGTTGAACTAACGGCATACAGGCGCATTCGTCTGGTGCCCAGGAGAACATGAGTCCCTTATTATCTGTTTGTACAATTATTCCACCATTTGTTGAACCAAAACCACCGTTGCTTGAGACGAGAGTAGACGCAACAGAAGAGTGATCGAATTCATGATTTAGTGAAAAATGTTCTTGAGCTGGCCCTCCGTTGGCTGTAATTATTTCTATATTGTCGCCCAGGCTCTCCGGTAAAAAAGTCATTATACCGGCTCTGATTGAGCTGATATACGTCTGTGTGCCTGCATCAAAAACATAGCATAGAGAAACAGACTCTGTATCTCGAGCAATTGTTATAGTCTTGAGCAATACACCAAGTTTAGTATTAATTTCACTGCTTATTTCAAGTTCATTTTCTGTCCATTTAAATTTTGGTATAACAGGCTCGAGATCTGTTGTACGGGTGTGTTCAGTTGGAAGTTCGGCCACTAAATTCCCACTGTAAAAATCTGCACCAAAGGCAATGGATTTATAATAGCCATGCGGTAGGCTACCCACCAATGTTGAAAAATCGTGACTCTTAAAGGCCAGCGATTTTATAGCCATTCCCCTTCGCATGTTCAATACCAATTCAATTTGAGCGGTCTTTACAGATAAATATATGTTGTCGTTTTTCCATTTGATTTCAAAACCTTTTTTGTCAGCAGCAACGATAGGATAGCAACAAGCTTCTTTGGGTTTCACCAAGTTATGTTCGCGTAAAAAACATCTCAGTTCTTCAGTCATTTTATCCCAGCGTTTTTTTTCGATATGTGTCCGAAAATCACTGGCCCAGAATTCACAAAGTTTCAGCCAATCCTCTTTGTTATCGTTTGAAGTTTGAGATAAATGTCTTCTGATGCGGTGACACATGGTGTTCAGCCACAAATCATTTCTGCCGGTTATTGCCCAACGAGCAATGTTATATTTTGCTTGTTTTTTTACTGGGATGGGATGAGATGCTGAAGTTAAACGTGAGACCGTCCGGTTAACAGATTGGTTGTTGATTCGGAGTGCCTGGCCAGGTGAAATCCACTCTATTTCTGTTTCTTCGGCAACTGATCTTAAAAGATCACGTAGACGATTCCATTCTCCTTCGATATGTATTGAGCGCTCCTGACCGAAACGACCGGGGCGATAATCAAAAATTTCAGCATCATTGCAGTATAGAGGCAGAAGCTCTTCACCGTCACCTATACGTTTTTTCAAGTACTGCAAATAATCAGTTTTCGCAATATCTCCGTGAGCATAATGTTGGATCTTCTGAAAGAGAATAGAATCTGCCCATAACACGGGTAAGACAGCATCAGTTGTCCCTTTAGCATGGGTTGGGACAGCAGACATTTGTGCACCATCAAGATCCAAGGCTAGGCGTACATTGTCCCTGTCCATGATAAAACCCTGGTAGGCGAACTCGGTATACAGTTCAATCAGACTGTTGGAATAGGCCATTTCGTTAACTAATACAATGTTCGGTCGAACATCGAGGACACGCTCGTATTCTTGTAATCCCAGTCTCTGGTTCCAGACATTTACCTCGTGGGGGACGAGTGGAGCAATAATCTGGCAGTAGCCGCTGCCAATGAGTTCACACTGCTTGGCTTTTAACAATTTTTTAAATTGGGTTATCCAGCCAGGGTCAATTTGTTCTATCTGTTTCAGGGTCCAGCCTGTAAGCTCAACACCCACAGGAATAGCCGTTTCTTCGATGAATCGCAGTAAGGAATGATAGCAAATGTTGATGACATCTGACCGTGATTCAGCGGCAATTGAAGAGAATGCGAGATTAAGATGAAAAATTATATAACCTTTTGGGTGCATTTAAGTACCTATGAGTGAGCAGATTAGCTTAGCAAGTTGTTGTGCACCGTTTACTGATAATTTTTCCAATGCACTTTGTGAGCATGCCTGTGCGAGATCCGTATCATTCATCAGCATAACAAGTCTCTGTGCTGCAGAATCAGAGGTATTGCAGACAACCGCAACTTTCTCTTTTGCCAAGGCCTCAAGTTCCGGCTGATCTTTAGCATCATAGGGGGAAAAAACAACTGCTGGTATACCATATTGCAAGACCTCAAAGAATGAGACACCAAAGACTGTCAGGACATAATTACTTTGGACTATCAGTTCATCGAGTTGTGGTGGGGCGGTGTGTACGTGCCAGTTTAATCGTTGGTTGGCAGGTATCGTTGGTGGATTGGCGTAAGGTCCACGAACCCAGTGTATTTCTGATTCTTGAGGCAGTAAATTGTCAAGCTGTTGAGGAAGGCTGTTTCCTAAGTGAGTAACATCACCACCGCCTGTCAGAACCAAAATATTGCTGCCTGGTTTCCAGGCTTGGTTTGGCAGGCGTTGTTGAATCAAAAAGCTGTCCCAACCAGATTTTAACTTGTTAGTGCAGGAAGGTATCTTACTTGAATCAAAATAAAAAGATGGAACCCAGGTGAAATCAAGAAGTTGACAATACTTGACCAGTGAATCGATACCAACTAAGCGGATATCGCGTGATTGTAACCATGCAAACAGTTCTTCCAGAGTAGGGGAGAGCATCTTTGGATAAAGATCAAAGACCACAATACTGGGGGTGATTGCTTCCACTGTTGTTTTTACAGACGTTACAAAATCGTTTTCAGGTGAGTGGCATGAGAAGTTGAAGGAGGCGAGTTCTTCATTTTCGATTGTATCGCCGAAAATTAAAAATTCTGGCTGAGCACTGCCGGTTTTCCTTATTGCTTGAGCCAAGGCCATTAATCTCGCTAGATGACCAAGGCCCATACTACTCGACGCATGGCAAACCAGTAAAACAGGTGGTACCGTCATAGCATTTTGCACATCATGGGTTGAAGGTTGAGCGAATAGATTTCAGCGGACGTAAGCCGTCTGAGGGATCTGCACGCCACATACGATCTGAATGCTCAGATTGTACTGGTGTTTTAACTCCATTTCCGTCTGCGACCAGGCCATGTTGCACTTGTTTAATCACGGCATCTATTTGGTTCGGTAGCCAGCAGTGGCCAGCGCCAAATTCTTCACCTTTACCATCCAGGTCAAGATGGAATTCTATGACTTCTGCACCCCAGCGGTGGATAGCGCGGTGAATCACACCAGCATCAACGGTATGGTCGGACCAGCCCATTCTGCATCCGGTGGTTTCACGCAATGTTTGAATAGCTGACAAATTCGCTTCCTGATAAGGTGTCGGGTAGGCAGACGTACAATGGAGGAGTGTCGGGGCGCTGCATCCATTTTGCTTCAAGACATCGACAGCATGGAGAATTTCATCAGGGGTTGCCATGCCGGTTGAGAGGATTACAGGTTTGTGGGTTTGGGCACATGAGGCCAGTAAATCATCCCATAACAATTCATAGGAAGCAATCTTGTAAAAAACGACATGGGGTTCAAGTTCTTTGACTGCCTCTAAATAGAATGGGGTACAACTGAATTGAATTTCTTTTTCTTTGCATCGGTCAGCTAAGAGTGGCAAAAATTCCAGAGGGAGTTCCCATTTTTTCCGATCACTATGGGTTTGAGATTTTTCTAATATTTCCGGCGAAAAAAGTTGGTCTATTTTAAAGAGTTGGAATTTAACAGAATCGCAACCAATTGCTGCGGCAGTATCTATGAATTCCAGTGCTCGAGTAATATCTTTGCAATGATTGCTGGATACTTCTGCGATAAAAAAAGTCATCTTATTGAATCTCTACATGCAAACTTGAAATAGCCTCTTCCACACGTGTTATCGCTTCTTCACGATTGGCACCCTGCACAAGGACATAGCCAAAACGATCAGGATGCATATGGATGATTGGTTGTATCTCTCCGAGTTTACGAAAAAAACCATACTGTAAAAGTCCTGGAGTTTCCTTGAGGATCTCTTCGCCTGTGATGGCCTTGATTCTACCGGATTCAGGAAACCAATATCGTATCGCTGTGGAATAATCCCATTTTGGCTTAAAGTGTTCATGGGAAACATTCTCTCCCAGTGCATATGAAATTACCGCATCGACCAGGCTAACTCCTGTGGCAGCGGGAATTTCATGGGAGGCAAACCAACCACCGGAAAGTCGTGCCGCCAATTCGATAATTAGCGGGTTGCCTTTTGAGTCGATAACTAGGTCCCCCTTGACTATTCCACTTGTTATGCCCATGGCGTTGGAACCTCGTAAGATAAGGTCATCAATGGCGATGAGTTGTTGGTTACTCAACTGTGCAGGAATGGTCCCACCATCTTCGATGATGTAAGGCTTGAATTGGTCGATCCTGGAATAATTTCGTTCTGCGATAGCAGGGGTATGGCAGATATTATTTAGAATAAAACTCTCAGTGGATAGTTGAACCCCTGGGATAAATTTTTCAAGGATCAGTCTTCCGGAATCTCCCCATCTTTTGGATTCTTCAAATGCCCAATTAAGATCAATTTTATCATCGATAAGTAAGACCCCTCTTGCACCACGACCATCTACCGGTTTCAGGACATAGGTCTCTTGAGCTCGATTATCAGTCAAGTTTTTGAGCTGCTCAATGTTTTCAACGGCTGAAAACCAGGGACAGGGGATATTGTCCGTCTGGAATCTTTGCTTCATCAATATCTTATCAGATGCACATTGGGCAGCGTCCAGGCTGATCGAATGGAGGCCAAGTTTTTTAGAGGTCAATGCAACTGTGTAGGGAACGTCATTGGCAATGGTCATCACTCCATCAATCGCATGACTCTTGTTAAATACCACAGCCCTTTCGGCGGTAGCTTCAGCGTCCCTGGTGGATACTATCAATACATGATCAGCCAAAGCCAATGCAGGCGCATCTTCCTTTATATCTGTACCAACGATGCTCAATCCACGTTGTTTTGCTGCTTCGTAGGCTGGTATCTGTTCCACACCACCCCCGATTATCATAAGTGTTTTAGCCAAGGAGATATGTCCCTCCATTTACATTGAGTGTTTGCCCGCTGATATAAGATGACTGCTTTGAACAGAGATAGACAACTGTGGACGCGACTTCATCAGGGGTTCCGACCCTTCCTACAGGAATATCTTCAAATAGTTTGTCGGATTTTTTTTCATCGAGTTCATCTGCAATCATGTCGGTCTGGATAAGGCCGGGAGCAACACAGTTACAACAAACACCTGATCGTGAATATATTTTTGCAAGAGACTTGGTAAAATTAATAAGACCAGCTTTTGCAGCGGCATAGTGGACTTGATAAAGGCCGCCCCATTGTCCTCCAACAGACGATATATTGACTATTCTACCAAACCCCCTGTCAACCATTCCCGGGATAACGTGTCTGGCGCAACGTACAGCACCCAGGAGATTCACTGATAACATATGTTCCCATTCGGCATCACTGATCTCGAGAAACGGCTTCACTTGAGAAATTCCGGCGTTATTCACCAGTGTGTCAATAGGACCAAGCTCATTTTCAGTTGCATGAATAGCTGTTTCGACTGATTGTTGCGATGAAACGTCCAGTTGAATTGGAATTCCAGTATGCGGTTGAGTAATTATTTCACAAGCAAGTTCTTTGTTGTTTTGATATCCAACGGCTACATGATAATCATTTTCCATCAAGGCTATGGCGATGGCACGACCGATACCTCGACTGGCACCTGTAACCAGTGCGACACGATTGCTCATGACTCACGCCCCATCCACATTTCGCCCATGTGCTGCCCGGCAAGTAATAACGGAGTGACATCTGCTGCCGGGTCAATGGCAACGTCAAGTAATACTGGGCCGGATTGTTCCCAAAACCAAGTGAGTTTCTCAATACTGTCTTCTGGGTTCTGTAACTGATCTGAAGGAATGCCGAAACCATGTGCAATTGCTTTAAAATCAGGTGCTTTGAAATCACCGGTAACAGGGTCATCTCCCCATGTTATGAGTTGAAATTGCGAGACAAGTCCTAAGCGGCTGTTGTTGAGGACCAGGATTTTCACATTGAGCTGACGTTCCTGGAGAGAGGCCAATTCCTGAATATTCATCAGCAGAGAACCATCTCCGACGACACATAAGATGGATCTCTCCGGATAGGCCATGGCTGCACCTATGGCTGAAGGCAAATCATATCCCATGGTGCCATGCCCTCCGGAAGTGAGGTGCAGGTGGGTATCTGGTTTGAAGGGAAGATGACGTGCAGCCCAGTGCTGATGACAACCTACACCGGTGACGACGACGGTTTCCTGGTTATCTATCAGTCTTGCCAATTCTTGCATGATGTGGCGAGGCTGGAGATAAACAGAACCTTTAAGTGGAATATCATCGAGTTGTTGTGACTTGATCTCCAGAATTTTTTCCTGCCAGCCTTTGTCGGATTCTATTTCTTTGATTCCAATTGTGTCAATAAACGAATCACAGAAGTCGATCAGATTCGCTTCCATTTTCCATGTTACAGGTACTCTTCCATGCTGGAGTTCGTTGGCATCAATATCCACCCAGGCGATTTTACCATTGGGAACAAATTGATCGACCACAGTACCTGTTTGCCTGACATCAAGACGTGATCCCATTACGAGCAGAAAGTCGCATTCAAAAACAGCTCGATTGGCAACCAGATGACCTGTGTGGCCAATATACCCTAAGTAGCGTTGATCCATGCTGTCGAAGCTGCTGACACCCAGGAAGTTCGTGACCACCAGAGCATCTAACCTGGAAGCAATTTCGCTATATTTTTCATATGCGCGTGCAGTCAATGCACCGTGTCCCAATAACAATACGGGCCGGCGTGAGTTAACAGCTGCCTGGCTGATCTCGTTGAGCGTTGTCATATCAGGTAGTGAAGGTCTCACCTCGGTCTTGGCAGATAAGGAAAGTGGTGATACCTCAGGATCATCTATCTTTTCTCTTTGAATATCCATTGGGAAATCAATGACGCATGGTCCTTTTCTGCCCGTGGTAGCAATACGAAAGGCATCTGGCAGTTCTCGGTAAACATCTTCAGCAGAAAGCAAACATACTGAATGTTTACTGATTGGTTCTGTTATGGCAACTGTTGGGGTCTCTTGAAATCCCCTTTGTCTGACACTTTCACGAATTGTAAGATCTCCTGTTCCAATCTGGCCTGTGATCAAGACAAACGGAGTAGAATCGTAATATGCATCAGCTAAGGGGGTTATTGCATTGGTGGCCCCTGGCCCGGATGTTACCATTACAACCTGTACACGACCGGTTAGTCTCGCGTAAGCGAGAGCAGCATAGCCAGCACCTTGCTCGGATTTAAAACATTCAACTGCTATTTTAGCTTTGAGGCAGGCATTGATTAATGGGATAATGGTACCGCCAGGATAAACAAACACCTTTTGTACACCATGAAAAACGAGAACACCGGCAACCCAGTCTGATATGTTTTGTTTCATAAGCACCTGATTTGGATAGATTCTTTATAAGTACCATATTGATACTTATTACAGGAAAATCACAACATTGGGGACTGTTCAACAACAAATGGTTGACCATCCATGTGGGAGCGGCTTCAATCGTGAACATCCCACAATACAGTTCAACCAGACAGTCGGTCGCATCAAGCCCTGTTCACGGATAAATTCGCTCCTACATGGAAACGATTTCTCTTGCTTCCTTTCCTCCGCAATTTTACATCTAAGTTGGGATAACAGCAAAATTGGGTTCGCCAGGAAGACCAAGATTTACACCTTTAACAGAAACAACAATGCATTCTTGCCCGATAGGGTATAAAGAATTGTTTTAATCTATGAGCCTGTTTCAGGTATAAGGCAAATTAAAACTAAATTCAAATCCTGTTCATAATAACATGGTACCTGGATAATTGTCTAAACTTATTGGTAACTCTTCATCTTTCAGTAAAGAGGTTGATGACTGAAAAATGAAGGAAAAGATAACAAGATAACAGTGGAAAATTGTTGTTCGTATCGGGGTAGGTTAAAACGGCAGTGATTGCTTTGTTTAGTCATCAGTCTTTAGGCAATCAGTTGGTTGATCTGAACAATTATACCTGCTGGAAGGTGTTATTTCAGAATAGAGAATGAATACGTTATATGACAGAAAACTCCACTTTTTTTAAAAATATCTTTTAGGGAGCTAAAAAAATAAAGGAATTCATACGATAAGTGAAGCTGTAGTTTGTTATATATTGGCATATCGTGATAATATCCATACAGCATCTCATTTTACTGAACTTGTAGATTGATGTCAGGGAGGCTATTCGATGGACTTAAATGGGTAGCCTTTTTATGGCTGGCGATAACCCGTTCAAATCAACTCTCTTGCCAAACAATGATATTAAAATAACAGATGAAGTTGAACCATTTCTACTTATGTAAAATGTAGAAATATCAGTCTGATAGATAGGGGAAATACCAATTGTGAATTATCTCTTTATCGTTCCAAAAGATAACATGTATGGGATGATGACCATTCCTCCCGGAATTGTCTATGTCGCATCTGCGTTAAAAGAGTCCGGTCGTAACGTGTTTGGCATACATCTGAATTTTGAAGATGATGCTGATGCTGCCATTCGGCAGTCTATGCTTGAACATGATATTGATGTGGTCTGCACTGGTGGACTTTCCGATCAATATCTTGAAATAAAAAAAATCATAAGAATTATTAGAGAAGTAAAGGCAGACGCTGTCACTGTTGTGGGGGGTGGACTTATTACCAGTGAGCCGGAAGTCGCTCTTGCAGGTGTAGAGGCGGATATCGGTATTGTCGGTCAGGGGGAAATCAGCATCTGTGAGGTTGCGGATGCCCTTGAAACAAAGAGGGAACTGCATGATATTGATGGTCTGGCACTAAATGACTCCGGACAGGTCACTAAGACAGCGCTTCGCTATGATATTAAAGATATCGACTGTATCTGTTTTCCAGACTACTCCATTTTCAATTACAAGCAGGTGCCAAATGACCCTGTTTATATCAATGGGAAGCTTAAAAAAAGTCTGAACGTTACCGCCAGTCGTTCCTGTCCATACAACTGCACTTTCTGTTATCACCCGAGTGGGTCTCGATATGTCCAGAGAAGCATCAAGAACATCTTTCAGGAAATCGATCTGATGTTGAAAAGCTATGCTATAGAGCATATCTCTGTCATAGACGAACTCTTTGCCACGAATAAAGAAAGAGTCTTCGAATTCTCTGAAAGAATTAAAAGTTACGGTCTTACTTACGGTGTTCAGCTCAGGGTAGACAGTATTTCTGAAGAAATTCTTATGTCCCTGAAGGACTCAGGTTGTATAGCGATCAGTTATGGAATTGAAAGTGCTGATAATAACATTCTGTCCAGCATGCGAAAACGAATCACCATTAAACAAATTGAAGAGGCCCTGGTCCTGACAAAAAAAGTTGGGATATTCATTCAGGGTAATTTTATTTTCGGGGATATAGAGGAGACTGTTGAGTCGGCCAATCGCACATTGCGCTGGTGGATGAACCATTTGGATTATGGTCTGAATCTGTATATGATTCGTGTTTTTCCTGGAAGTTATCTTTACAAATACGCCTTAGAAAAAGGAATTATTAACGATCGATTGAGCTATCTCGAAAATGGCTGCCCCCCGATAAATGTGTCCAGGCTCAGTGAATCTGAGATGAAAGCTCTGCGTGATAAAATCATTTATCTGAATTCTGAAATGGTTGGTGCCACCTATGGCATCCAGGTTTCGCGTATAACCGATGACGGGGCCTATGACCTAACTGCTGAGTGTATGAACTGTGGTGCTCTGAACAGTTTTAACAATACAAAATTTGAATATAAAAATGTGACCGGGGCAGATTCGTTCAGCTGTGGGCATTGTTTTCAGAAGATGAGAGTCTCTCCAGCGAATACTGTGTCAAAGGGAACCTATAAAACCATCCTTGATAATGTTCTTGAACAGCATTTTTTAGCCTTTGCAAAACAAGGAAAGAAGATAGTGATCTGGGGTGTTACGGAAAAATCTACTGCGTTACTCATGAGTTCAAAATCTCTGCGTGATGCTGTCGTCGCTGTGGTGGATCGGGATTATAAGGTTAAAAACTGGACCTTTTTGAATCGATATAGGATTGAAAGTCCAGACGTGTTGCAGGAGTTGTCGTTTGACAGCTTAATTATCGGAGCTGCTGGATATGAGAAGCAGATCTC
Source organism: Desulfocapsa sp. (assembly GCA_030145625.1). Taxonomy (GTDB): domain Bacteria; phylum Desulfobacterota; class Desulfobulbia; order Desulfobulbales; family Desulfocapsaceae; genus Desulfocapsa. The sequence goes on from JAQYVF010000008.1 coordinate 31,852, forward strand.
AGATCAGGTGAGTGCCATGGGGTTGAATGTTGATATCCTGGATATTTAATATTGCAGCGAGAAAAGCTAAGCTTAGTGGGGTGTTTCATTTTTGAATTCAGTATGTTATGTGGTGTGTGATGGGTGGCTTTCTGAATAGTAGGAACTGGTTTTAGTGTCTATCATCATTCCTTGAAAATAATATGCGTGTTCTTAGCCGTGACAATGGAGAAAATGTGGATAACCCATTAGTGAGTATATGCATTCCTAATTACAATAATGGGAAATATTTAGATAGTTGTGTCGCGAGTGCATTATCACAAGAGTATAGCAATATAGAAGTGATTTTGGTTGATGACAATTCAACGGATAATTCTCTGGAAATCGCTAAAAAATATGAAAGTAATGTTACGATTATTAAAAATATTAATAACTTGGGGCAACCTAAAAATACAAATAAAGTAGTCAATCTGGCGAGCGGTGAATTTGTTGTCATTCTGCATAGTGACGACCAGCTCCTTCCAAACTTTTGTACTGCTCTTGTTCCGTTACTTTGCAGGTATCCCAATGCTGTGATGGCTGTTGGAGAAAGAAAGGAAACAGATGAGTCAGGCATAGCGCACAGTATAACTCCTTTCTATTCTGTAGATTGTGTTATTCCTGGTGAGAAACAGGCTAAAGTTTTTTTGATGATGTCATTTCTTCCATGCCAGGTTCTTTTTAGAAAAAATAGATTTGTAGAATCCGGCCAAATCAATGAACGACATATTGTCAATTTGGATGGATTGTTATGGTTTCAAATGTCTTTGTTAGGAGATGTCATATATATACGAGACGAATTGTCAGTTTATCGCATTCATAAAAATAATATTACTTCAGAATATAATAAGAAAATAAACCATATGATGGAATATTATGGAACCATGTCAGAGATGTTTGATATGGCAAAGGGGCGGCCATATTTAGAATTTTATTTTAAAGACGCTCAAAAAAGAGTGGCTTTATTGACAATAAGATATTGCCATGAAGTAATCAAAAATAAGAATTATGAACTCGCTAAACAGTATATAGCTTTGGCAAGAGTATTCGATGAGGATATAGTTAATGATAAAATGTACAAATTAATTAAATATTCACTTGAGTCAGAGTTAGATGATCCTGTCAAAGTATATGAAAGTCTTATGGTAAAAACTGACATTAGAAGAATGACAAGTTATGAGCCGCCTGAGGGTTTTGTAGCGTTACAAAGGATGTAAGTATGTATTGTAGTAATAATATTGAATCGTTGATTGATGATCTGTCAAATAAGAAGGTAATTATTTACGGTGCGGGTAAAATTGGGAAGAGAATATATCAAACCTTGAAGAAAGATAATATCTCTATCGATAGATTCTGGGATAATAACTATTCTTTGCATACTTCAATAGATGAGGTCCCAGTAGACAAACCAAATCTAGAATTCTTAGAAAAAGACAATGTTTTTATAATAGTAACAATATATGCCAAGAATGTAACAGAAGAAATAGTTTCTCAATTATCCGCAAGTGGATTCAAAAATATTTTATATGATCGGCAGACAATTAATAATTTAATATATGGGGAGTGTGCGAAGGAAGTGCAGAGGCATACACATATATTTGACTTGAATCGATGTCATATTTGTCCTGTCTCAAAAGATTTAGATGATCGTTGCGATATATATGACAGATTTGTAGAAAAAGAATTGATGGTAAGTAGCAAGAATAGCTCTGGGGTTATTATTCCTTCAATGGGAATACTTGTATCTAATAGATGTAATTTAAAATGCATTGGTTGTAATCAGTTACGAGATTTTTATAAGAAATCAGATATTGTTGATATTAAAGCTGTAGATGTAATTTCTGATGTTATGAAAATAAGTAATGCCGTAGGAAAAATTGAAAAAATCGTAGTTGTCGGTGGTGAAGCTCTTCTTCATAAAGAAATAAATGTTATAATTGAAAAACTGATATCAATTCCAAATGTTGGTATTCTACAATTTATAACAAATGGAAGTGTTCTGCCAAAGAATGACCTTATCTTTAGTTTGTTAAGCAATAAAAAAGTGAAAGTAGAAGTAAGTGGTTATGGGGATTTTCTGTCGAGTAATGCCAAGTCAAATGTGGTTAGCGTTCTAAAGAAATTAGAAAAATATAGTGTCAACTTTGAGTACGAAAAGACATTGCAATGGTTTGATTTTGGTGATTTTCAAGATAGAAAATATTCTCCAGAAAGACTTAAGCATGTCTATGATACTTGTTGTTTTGTGTCTAATGATCTTTTTAACGGAGAATTACATAAGTGTGCTAGGAGTGTGTTTGGTAAGCATTTAGGGAAAGTTGCTGATTTTAAAAATGATTATGTGGATATTAGAAATTCAAAAGATGAAGAATTGTCTGAGATTATAAATGAATTTATGAAAAATAGAACACCTCAAATTTGTCAGCATTGCAATGGAACGTCTTCTTTGACAATTTCTGCCGGGAAACAGTAGGTTTGTTGTAATTGTAATATTATTTCGTTGTTCGTGCTCGTGTTCGTTGTTCGTGTTCGTTGTTCTTGGTTACTTGGAGATTTTATTTAAATGAACAATTGTAAAAGTGTAGCTATTTGCATATCAAATTTCAACATGGCTAATAGCATTTCTAAAGCTATTGATAGTGCATTAAATCAATCTTATGAAAATTTGGATGTTATAATTGTTGATAACGCATCTACTGATAGCTCTTGGAATATAATTTCAGGTTATTCTCAAAAATATAATAATGTGAAAATCTATCGAAATGAAAAACACCTACCGATAGATTTTACTGGTAATAAGCTTCTTGAGTATACGTCAGACTATGGTTATGTCAATTTTTTATCAGCAGATGATACCTTAGAACATGATTTTGTTAAAGAATGTTTAAGATTGTATGGAAAGTCAAATACATTGTTAGGTTATGTGTCAACTAGTAGAAATGATGTCATTGGTGATGATGTTTTTCCACAAAAGGCTTTTTATAAACATAGCGCAATAATAAAGGGGTTGGAGCAATTTGTTATTAATTTAAAAGGTTATAGCATATCACCAGGTCAAATTTTATTTAATAATTTTGCGCTAAAAAAAGTAAACGGTTTTGATGTAAGGTTTAGAGCGTTTGCTGATATGCACATGGTTTTACGGCTTAATTCCTTGTTTGATGTTGGCTATATCAATAAACCATTATTTAATTATACAAAGTCTGGTACCAGTGAGACATCTATGAGGGTCAGAAAAAAGCTTGCCCCAAATTTCATTTATTCCATTAAAATGGATATAATTGAAAACCACCTTCTTAAAGAATTCGAAAGTAGAACAGAAGAACTAAAAAAATATGTAAATCAATTTATGGTTAAGTATTGCACGCAATTTATTCCTACTATGATGAGAGATAAAGAGTATAAATTGGCTTTAGAATATCTTTTGGCAGCTGCTTCTTATGACGCATCATTCTATCGTTCAAAGCTGTTTGATTACTTAGAAAAAAACATAGAATCTCAAAACAATATAGATATGGTCATATTTGATTGTTTTAAAAAAGAATTTCTTAATGATGCAGTATGCGGAACATCACCGCCGTATGATTTGCCTAATGGTTCCATAGCCATTTAATATTATAAGTTATCCTTTATGGATGAGTGAACCAATGGACTGTGGGGAGTTTTATGCTTTACACCTTATTGTCTTCAGCTTGAAGGTCTCAGAATGATTCTTCCAGTTTTTGTCTTTGTTGATAATATCGTTGTATTTGTTAGATAGTTCTTTGATTTTATCTGTACTGTAGTTTAGGAAAGTGTAGATTTGTATTAAAACATAGTATGCAAATGCATGTGATGGATATTTTCGTACCATAGATTCAAAATATGGTAGAGCTATTTCATGTCTGTTATTTTTTAAGTTCCAGTTGTTGACAAAATTAGCATCAAGATTCATGTGATACATTTCATCACTAATTGTGCTCGGATCAATTCCTGGAGCTTTAATAGTTGCATTGGAAATTAGATGTTTGGAAAAGTCATTTTCAACAATGTAATTATTTTCAATGCATTGGTTGTATAATCTGCTGCCAACTATTGGAACTGCCAGAAAAAAATAAACCCAGTCAAAACCAACATCTTGTATCATCTCGGCTGTCTCTAGTCTATGTTCTGGTAGCTCCCCTGGTAATCCTAGAACTATAAACGCATGCACACGGATATCTTGATCTCTTAAAAATTGAACAGCTGGCTTTATGTGCTTGCTTAAGTGGGGTTTTCTTATTAATTTGCTGAGAACAAAGTCTGAACCAGATTCGACTGCTAGATTGACAGCAGAGACCCCTGCATTTTTAAGAGCAATCGACAATTCGTAATCAATTCCTCTTACCGAAATTCCATTCGGAAATTCTACTCTTATATTTCTTTTTGCTATTTCTTTTAAAACTGCCTTTGCCCGATCTGTATCGGCTAAAAAATGATCATCTTCAATGAGTAATACATTCATTCCATAATTATCAATCATGGAATCCAGCTCTGAGGTAATTCTTGAGATACTCATCTTTCTTATGATTTTGCCATGGATTGATGTGTTCGAACAGTAGATGCACTTATATGGGCAACCTCTCGATGTGTGAATCGAAAATTCTTTTTTTAATAAAGAGTTGGCGTATCTTTTATCAACAGATCTGCCATTATACTTTTTTAGGTCAATGAGATCATATTCCAATATCGGAATTTCATCCAAATTTTCGATATAAGATGCTTTGAATGTGAACTCTTTCTTTATTTTTTCTCTAGTAATCCAACTATTACTAGTATTGAAAGATGATTGCATGTTTTTCGAATTTAGTAAGTCAAGCATAGGTATCTCACCTTCAGCCAGACATATTGCATCTACATTTTCGAAATTCTTCAGAATTTCGTGGGGGAGATTGGATGCTAGACCGCCTCCGATGATAAACAGTGGTGGATTTATGGTACTTTTAACAACATTCGATAAGTCTTCAATGTATTTGTAGGCATTGTTGAACAATGCGGAAAGGCCAACGATGTCATAATCCTTTTCTAGAAGTTTGTTCCGTACCGTTTCATATAATGAATTATTGACATTTGGTTTACTGTGAGGACTTTCCTTACCACTTAAATATTCAAATGCTTCTAAGTTTAAATCAATTAGGTCGATATCTAATTCTACTAACGAATATTTTCTCAAATAAGAAACGATTGATAGGATTCCATATGGAACCGTAAATACCGGAATAGAATCTAGTCGGTCACTATTTAATGATTGAAAATTAAAGTATGGTGGAATAATAAAAAGTATATTTTTATTATTATGACTGTTGGTGGCTAGGACGTTTTCTGGGCTATTAAGATGGTTCATACTTACATTTTCCCTGTGCAATTTTGCCTTTACTTAGTTGATTACGAAAACCTAAGCCGGATGCCTATTTTGTATTATTGTTGTTTTCTTATTGTGTGGTCAAAGGTTAAACGTTAGTTCTTTCTTTTGGTAGTGCGTAAACGACTAATCCAGTTCCCCACCATCCGTGTAATCTAAGATAGAAATGATAGTTGGTTACATGGCTCATGAGCCATGTGGCAAGGTCTTTCATGTGATGCTCACCATGGTAGACCGTTGCAGCTATTATCGGTCGATTTTGTTGTAATTTTGTCAGGCCACCTTTCAGAGCATCGAGTTCCCCTCCTTCCAGGTGAACCTTAATGAAGGTTGGGCAAAACTCTAAGCTGTCTAAGGTGGTAACTTGTACGTTCATACCACCTTTTCCAAGCTGGCTGGCATAGTTAAGTCCAGAAATAAAAGAGCCTTTATGCTTTTTTCTTCCAATAGCTATCTCTTTAAATTGTATTTTTTTTCTTGAATAAGAAGGCAGTGATTGGAGGAGGGTTTTTTGAAGCTTGATCATGTTTTCGGGGTCAGCTTCTATTGCCATTATTTTCATGAATTTACCTGCAACTCGGTCCAAAAACTGCGGAATAATCTCTCCATGGTGTGCTCCAACATCAAGGAAACATTCACTACCGGTCAGGGCTTTAGTGACCTCAGGGATAAAGTATCTGGAGGAAGTATCAACTTCGGCTTTATGAAAAGACCATTCTTCACGAAGCATTCTCCATGCTAAAAATTGTAAATGACTAGCACGCGAGTGATTATCTTGCCATGCCCCTAAGAGAGAAGCGTGAACTTGTCTGTCTTGTTCAGAAAAACGATGACCAAACCAACCATTGTTTAATGGATGTTGATCTTTAAATTGGTGAGTTAGGTCATAGAAAGGAATAATTTTTTCCCAACCCTGCTTTTGCAGGGGGCGAACTACATTATTCCAGGAGAAAGTTGATATGCAAATGGCTAGTATTGCATTTTTTTTATCCATAGGAGGCACTTCCTCTGGATTGAGGATCTGTACGTCCTTCCAGAATTCTTGTTGTCTAGCTGTGTCGGCATTGCGATCAACTATGTAGAGAAAGGTCTGACCTACTTTTTGTAGATAGTCGCAGGCCAATTTTCCTAGCTTGCCGGCACCGTAAAGAATCAGGGGGCCGTTAAGCTGAGGATAGCTTTCACAGGGGGGAGGAGAACAAATTTTTTCCAATAGGACCAAAGACTCGTCAGAGTTGGGTGCCGAGGGGAAAATTATTTCATCGTAGAGAGCCATTGACTCCAGATCCTGAGCTGTTGGTTGTTCTTAAAGTAATTGCAAAAATGGTAAACTGAACCTTTTTTTTGCTCAACAAGACCATGAAACGAATAGGGGGGGATTTCCGATCTGTTGGATTGTGTAGAAAAAAAAGACGTTTCTCTTTGTTGCATCAGAAACCATTGTGATGGGTCGGTCCCCAGTTTTTCTTGAAAGGGTATGATGCTTTTTTCATTTTGGATAATTATATGATATTGCTCTAGCATGTCTGTTTTGAGTCGATCAAGACTGAATCGACTTCTCACTTTCTTAGTGGCTTGCTCTGATAACGTCAGTCGTTCTAAAGGATTTTCATGAAGCCATCTTATGACCTCGCCAAATTCCTGAGGGGTTTTGACGATGAGGCCTGTTTTATGATTCGTGATAAGGTTTGATTCCACCGGGTTGTTTAAAACAACGGGAACTACACCCATGGCCATGGCTTCGAGCAGAGCATTCTCTGTCGTACCGTAATGTTGAGGATTGAGGATGTAGGGAATGACATTGATATTCTTAAGCTCGGTGACAATGTCAGGGCAATAACCCCGAAATTCTAACATTCCTTTACATCCTGCCTGTCGGCACTGAGATTCCAAAATGTCTCTGTTGGTCTCGTCTCCAATCATACGAACTTGAAAATCAGGCAGGGTAACACTGGCCAGAAAATTGACATAGTCTGGATGAAGCTTCGAGAAGTTGAGGCTGCCAAGGTAACCGGCCCTCAGAGGGTCTTCAATGCTGCGAACAGGTAAGGGGAGTTCATTGATGCCTCCGGCACTATGGATAACTCCCAGTTTATTCCTATCGTCAGGGGGAAGACTTTGAACCTCCTCAGTTTCCAATGAACACGGTGAGGTGAACAGACATCTGTGGGCAATTTTTATCAGTGCTGTTGGAATGGTAGGTGTGTGAAGGCCTGAAACATGGCACCAGAGGAGTAGTCGGATGGCGGGTAGCGGCGGAGTGCCGCACAGGGCAGCCATAACGGCAGGGTGCCCCCACCATTCAACCTGGACGATATCTGCATTTTCGGCAAGGTTTCTTAGCTGGCGCTGAGATGGCGCAAGGATAACCTCTGTTCCTGATTGTTTAATCTGATTAACGAACTGAAATTTTTCGGGTCTCTCCAGGCAAACAATCGAATGAGAAATACCTGAACTGTCTTGCGTCAGGCCGCTTAAGGCTTTGCCAATACCGCCACCCAGGTGAGCAGTTATATGAAGCACTCGAATGTTTTTAATCATGGATGTAAAATCGTTATCTTTTTTAGCAGCTGGGCGGCATAGGGATCGATGTTGTCGGGTGCACAGTGGGTCAGTTGACCACAGGCAGCGCAGACAGCATTCTCTTTTCTGTTGCCTCGCAGGTGTTCCAGGCGATGGTTATGAAGGGGGAGGGCCTGCCAGATTTCTTTAAGGCTCTCTTTTTTAACATCACCAATCTGGAGTTTTCTGGCCCAGTCGAGAAAACAGAGACTGACTGTACCGTCGGAGTTGACCGCCATTGAGTAAAAGATATAGGGGCAGGTCATCACTTCACTGATGGGTTGGTCATAGATGCCTTTGGTGATGTCGATGCCGAGTTTTTCCTGGATGTCGAACTCTGGCCAACAGGGCGCAATGTTTTCGATGAATATTCGGTCGGCATAGTTGCCGAAGGTGCTGTAAAATAAGTCCTTATCGTTGTCTGAAAGGAAGTCACCAGCAATTTTGATACAAATTTCGCAGCTCCCTTTCATCTCATAAAGTCGTTTAATGTTCTCTACAAATTTTTGAAAATTTACTTTGGTGCGGGTGAATTCGAGAAACTGCTCGTCACTGAGACCGTCCACAGAGATATTAATACGGTCGAGACCTGCTTCCAATGCAGGCTTGATTCTCTTGGGAGTCAGCAGTGAGCCGTTGGTAGTGGTGTCGATTGATTCTACACATCCAGAGTCTTTGGCGTACTGGATCATGTCACCAAAGCGGGGGTTGAGAAAGGGTTCTCCTTCTTTATAGAGTCTGAGGACCTTTACTGGCCGGTCAAAGTCCCTAAGGTCATCGATGATCTTTTTGTAGGTGTCGAAATCCATGTTTCCCTGCCAGCGGCCAGCGCTGCGAATCAGCTCTTGATCACCGTTGGGACAGAATTTACAGCGGAAATTGCAGGCGCTGGAGGGATCGACAAAAAGGACGAAGGGGGTTGACAGGGGAATTACCTTTTCGAGACGGGTTCTGCCTTCCTGATTGATGCGTGGTTTGATTTCAGCTTTCATTTTTCTGTGCCAAGCTATGAATTGAGAACCTGGCCGGTGATGGCCTCGAATGTCGCGTTGTTTCCCCAGTAGGACATTGGCTCATAATTAGGATAGGGGTAATATCCCAGGTTCAGTTGGATGGAGGCTTGAGTATTTTTGATGTGTTTTTGAACTAATTGGCGTACCGAAACAGGTTTGCCGCTGCAGATGTTGATGATGCCGTCAAAATCGTTATTTTCAAGAATGGTCGTAATTTTTTCGGCCATGGTTTCGACTGGAAGGTAGTCGCGGAGTTGTTCACCTCCGGACATATTAAAGATATTCTCTCCTCTTTTGATGGCCTGATCAAGCAAGGGCAGAAGGCTTTTGGGGTTCTGTCCTGGGCCGTGCATATAGAAGAGCCTTCCCCATTGTAATCGAAAAGGCACACTTTTTTGAAGTTCCTGTAGGTATTTTCTTAAAAAATCCTTGGCCATGGCATAGGGGAGGACGGGGGCACTGGGCATCTCTTCTGAGAGGCAGCCTTCCTGCATGCCATACTCGAAACAGGTACCGGAAACGAAAATATTCGGAATTTTTCTTTCAGCAATCGTTCGAAGAAACTTCATGTCGCCAGGCAGCAGTGCATCTATATGTGCCAGGGATCGGTAGTCGTCCAGGTTTGACCAGGCCAGGTGGACGAGGGCATCGAATTGTTCGGCAGGGATGTGTTGATAAGAGGATTCGTCATGAATGTCGCAAGAGATGATGCGAACACCTTCAGGCCAGGAATCACTCGGACTGATCGCAGTAGCAGGACGGATCAGGAGGGTCACTCTGTGACCTCTGTCAAGGAGTACTCGGAGCAAATGTTTGCCGATAAATCCTGTACCACCTGTCATGAGAATATGCATGCACATCTTATCGGTTTTCTGCAAAATGAAAGGGGGATTTGAAGTCTTTCAATAAGGGGAATGAGAGATCACGAGGTGAAATGCTCGGATTGCGATCAGGCCAGGAAATGCCTGCAGAATCCCAGCGGATGCCCATGTCATGCTTGGGAGCATACAGGCTGGATACCTTATAGTGCATGGTCGCCCTGTCACTGGTGACATAAAATCCGTGTGCCAATCCTTTCGGGATGTAGAGCATATTTCTTTTCTCTGCGCAGAGTTCAACCAGGAAATGCCTGCCGAAAGTGGGGGAGCCCTGTCTGAGGTCCAGCACTGCATCGACAATGTTTCCTTCGCTGCAGTAGACCAGCTTGTTGTGATCTTGGGGGGGAGTTTGAAAATGGAGCCCACGCAGGACCCCGTGTCGCGATACAGAGTAATATTCTTCTTGCCAGTCTGTGCAGAGGTTTATTGTTCTGAACGCCTCCTGATGATAGGTTTTTATGAAAATGCCCCGGTCGTCCTCGATGACCTTCGGGGCAATTTCGTAGCAACCGGGAATTTTTATCTCCTTCAGAGTCAGCTGCATGATGTCTTCACAAAATCTACTATGGTCTCGATTATATAGTCGAGCATTTCAGAGGTGAGACCGGGGTATACACCCAGCCAGAAAGTGTCTCTCATGATACGGTCTGTTACAGCCAGATCTCCAATGACACGATATCCCTGGCCGGTGGAGCGCATCTCGTCGAAACAAGGATGTTTGATAAGGTTGCCGGCAAAGAGCATCCGGGTCTGTATTCCTTTTTTTTCCAGATGTTGAACAATTTCATCCCGTCCGAAAGATGCTTCCGGTTTGACTGTGAGCAGAAAACCAAACCATGAAGGGATTGACTCTTCAGTGGCCTCGGGGAGAATGAAGGTGTCTTGAAGATCATGAAGTCCATCATGGAGCTGTTGCCAGTTTTTGATACGTGCCTCGGTAAAACTATGCAGTTTCTTGAGTTGAGCGCAGCCTATGGCTGCCTGCATTTCCGTTACTTTCAGGTTGTACCCAAAGTGGGAATACACATATTTGTGGTCGTAGCCACTGGGAAGTTCACCGTACTGTTTGTTGAAGCGCTGGTGGCAGCTGTTGTCGCTGCCACCAGGACACCAGCAGTCACGGCCCCAGTCTCTAAACGACTCGACGATACGCTTCAAGAGAGGGTTGTCGGTATAGACGGCGCCTCCTTCCCCCATGGTCATGTGGTGGGGAGGGTAAAAGCTGGAGGTACCAAGATGGCCTATGGTTCCTGTTCGTTTCCACTCTCCGTCTATCAGGTATGTTGATCCGAGAGCATCGCAGTTGTCTTCTATCAGCCAGAGATCATGACGGTCGCAGAAAGATTTGAGAGTGCGCAGATCGAAGGGGTTGCCAAGGGTATGGGCAATCATGACCGCTCTTGTTCGTTCCGAAAGAGCGTTGTCGAGCTGGCGAATGTCAATATTGTAGGTAGGCAGGGTTACGTCGACGAATACCGGGATGGCTCCAAACTGGATGATCGGGGCTACCGTTGTGGGAAAACCTGCTGCTATTGTAATGACTTCGTCCCCTGGTAAGATACTTTTTTCTTCGAGCTTATGAGAGGTTAGAGTCATGAAGGCGAGTAAATTTGCTGAAGAGCCGGAGTTGACAAGTGAACAGTGGCCAATTCCCAGATAGTGGGCGAACTCCTTTTCAAACTGTTCGGCGTAACGCCCGGCCGTCAGCCAGAAATCCAGAGAGGAGTCTATGAGGGATGCCATTTCCTCCTCGTCGTAGACTCTGCCTCCATAGGGGATATAGTCCCCGCGAGCGTAGGGTCTTCTGTCGGCCTGGACCTGACGCTGGTAGGCCACTGCTGCTTCAATGGCCTTTTGCCTTAATGTTTCGCGTGTATTCTTACTCAAAGTGTGTCGCCTGGGGATTGTTTTTGTACCAGTGCTTCGTAAGCGTTGATCTGCTTCAATGTCAGAGCTCGCATATCAACACCACTTTTTTGCTGTGTTTTGTACCAGTTGATGGTCCACTCCAGAGCAATATCAAGATTGAAGACAGGCCGCCAGTTTAGTAGACTGCTGGCTTTGGAACAGTCAAGTTTGAGAGTTATGGCTTCATGCGGATGGGGGCCTGGAGCGACAGACCATTGGGCTTCATCTCCCCAGAGGGTAGCAGATTTCTTTATGACTTCTTCGACAGTGCATATATCTCTTTCAGAAGGTCCGAAATTCCAGCCGCTGCAGTAGTCCTGGCTTTTTTGCGACATCTTTTTTGCCAGCAGGATATAGCCTCTTAAGGGTTCCAATACATGCTGCCACGGACGGATGGCCTTGGGAGCTCTGATGTGCAACGTGTTTTCAGAAGAGAAGGCACGCACCATGTCGGGAATCAAACGATCTTCCGACCAGTCACCTCCACCAATCACGTTACCGGCACGCACTGTGGCAATCTGCACTTGCGCCTGCGATAAATAGGAATCTCGGTACGCAGCGGTCACCAGTTCGGCACATCCCTTGCTGCTCGAATAGGGGTCATGTCCTCCCATGTTGTCTGATTCCCGATAGCCCCAAAGCCATTCACGGTTTTCGTAGCATTTGTCGCTTGTCACAACAATGGCTGCCCTGACAGAGGGTGTCTGGCGGACGGCTTCCAGGAAGTGGGCCGTCCCCATTACATTCACCTCATAGGTTTCGATCGGAGATTGGTATGATTTTCGCACCAGTGGCTGTGCCGCCAGGTGAAAGGCGATTTCTGGTTGTGCTTTTTGCATTTCCCGGGTCAGAGACTCAAGGGAGCGAATATCGTTCGTGCAGGATGATATCATTTCTCCTAGAGAGGTTATTGCAAAGAAGTTAGGAGAAGTTAAAGGAGAGAGTGCATAACCAAAAACATTTGCTCCGAGATGGTTGAGCCATAGGCTCAGCCATCCTCCCTTGAAGCCGCTGTGTCCTGTGATAAAAACAGACTTGTCTTGCCAGAAAATATCCTTCATTTCCATATCTTCCAGGCTGGTTGCTTGGAATTCCAGATCGCTTCAAGATCCTGCTTATCCCTGAGTGCATCCATACATTTCCAGAAACCATGGTGTTTGAAGGCGGTAAGTTGCCGATCACGGGCCAGGCCTTCCAGGGTGTCTTCTTCCAGCATCTGGGTATCAGAATGTTCTGGGAGATAGGAGAAAATGCCAGGGCTCATGACAAAAAAACCGCCGTTAATCCACCCACCATCCCCAAGTGGTTTTTCATGAAAATGAGTGACTATATCGTCCTGATCAATACCGACCAGTCCGAAACGTCCAGCTGGCTGGACTGCGGTGACTGTAGTAAGTTTCTTCTGTTTTTTATGAAAGGCCAGGAGTTTTTGCAGATCTACATCTGCCAGTCCATCGCCGTAAGTGAGGAAAAAATCTTTTTCGCCAAGGTAGCGCCTGACCTGCTTCAGACGTCCGGCTGTTAGAGTATGAAGACCTGTGTCGACAAGAGTAACCTTGAAGTTTTCGGAGTTTGTACGATGAATGGCCAGGCTGTTGCTGGCTAAATCGACTGTGACGTCTGAGTTGTAGAGATAGTAGTTAATGAAATAATCTTTAATCATGTAGCCTTTGTAGCCCAAGCATATAATGAAGTCGTTGAACCCTTGAGTTTCGAAGATTTTCATGATGTGCCAGAGAATAGGCTTGCCGCCAATTTCGACCATTGGTTTAGGCTTAAGGTATGATTCTTCCGATATTCTTGTACCTAGTCCGCCAGCTAATATAACAACTTTCATAAGATCCTATCTGTTTGATTCCATAACGAGATTACAGGGTTTGAGCAAAATACAAAAATGAGAGAGGTTAATAATAAATTTACTAAAAAAAATAGTAAAATGGAAATGGAAAGGGTCCAAGTCACAACTCTATTTGTGAGACTACCGGTATTGCCCGGCTACACTCAATAAACACGTAACTCATCATACAATTGAACTATTCGTTCAACGGGAACACCCAATTTTATGCAGTTTTCAACTATTATGTTTTGACTCCCGTAGCTGGAGACCACCAATGTTGTTTTTGACCAATCGATCGTAGTTATTTGCTCTGGCGTATGTATATGTATGCCACGCCATGATTTCCCATGCTTTATGGGGTCGCTGTCTATGATGGCAAAGACACTGCTGTTGTTTTGAAATAGGCTGGTTGTCTGATAGAGAAATTCTGTATGAAGTCCGGCTCCCCATATAACGTATTGTGGAGTTTTTTCTATTTTATTCAATCTGTTGTTAACACCTTCCAGTGCATTATACCATGCTGATAGATAGCGGTATAATGAGCCTGTATCTTCCCTGTTGCCGCTAATGTCTTTAACTGTTTCATGAGGTGCAGCTAATACTCGGCAACCGTTATAATCAGGCTGTTCAAGCCATTCTTCTATTTTCCATCCACTTCGTAGTAAACAGTTAGTTAAGCTGCGGCGACTAAAGTGGGTCATATGTTGCACAGAAAAAAAGCCATTTATATCATTAGTGATACCGTTCTCTAAAATTGGAACTTCAACAACCAGTTGTGTACTAGGTTGGGCAATCTTTCGTAAATTATTTAATACTCTTAGGGGATTAGGTAAATGCTCCAGTACATGAAACATGCTTATTGTGTCAATAGGCTTTTCATAAAAGAATTTGTCAAAATCACCTAAAACAAAATCTATTCGCTTCTCACTGTGGTTTTTACGTCCTCTTGTGATTGCTTGTTCATCAATATCGATACCTACTTTTTTTATATCTTTAGGAAGGCGAGCCAGAAACTGTCCATCGTAACATCCTACATCAAGAAATCGACTACCGGCACTAAGAAGACCTTGTGCCTTTAACCAGTCAATCTGTTCAACGGGGCGACCTTCTGATGATCCATAAGATTGACCTGCTTCAGCAAATAATATTGAAAAACCATACTCTGAGTAACAAGGGTTCAGATATATAGCGAAACATTCATGACATTGATTAACTCGTACCGGTACACGTTTTGAAGAAACGGATGAGTCGCTGAAAAACTGGAAATTTTTAAACTCTGATACTGTTTTTGTATGAATTGCTCCGCAGATTGGACAAGGTCTATAATACACCAACTCTGGTATGGTCGTATTTCCAGCGTGAGAGTCAATTGCTGTCCAATGAATACTCATTCTCTTTCCTGTTCCATTATTTTAAATAACAATTCTGCATGATACCAATCATCGACTGTGTCAATATCTAACACTCTCCAGCTTGGTAGTAAGACAACGGTGGTCTTCTCATTGAAGCCTTTTGACGGTTCGATCCAGGCTTTGGCATAGGCCCAATAAAATTGACCGGCATCATGAACGGCTTCAGGGAGATCCTGAGAGCGTGAGTTAAAATGTTCTGGGAAAAACATCTTTACTCCTCCGCTGTCCTGAATGGAAAACGATCGAAAAATAGGGTAGGTAAAACGAGTTGCCGCAAACACGCTCTCCCATTTGTCCTGATTCAGTAATGTTAATCCGTTTGCCAAATCTTGTTGTTGGATGAAAGGTGCAGTCGCGTATATGCAACAGACTTCTTGTATATCCATTCCGGAATTAATAAGCCATTTGACAGCATGACTTATCACCTCATGGGTACCGGTGAAGTCATCAGAAAGCTCAGGTGGTCGTATAAAAGGTGTCTCGGCACCAAATTTATTGGCTACCTTAGCTATCTCCTGATCATCAGTAGAAACAATAACCTTATCAAATAATCCACTTTTCTCTGCGGTTTCAATGGAATGAGCGATAATAGGCTTTCCGGCAAAGTCGCGAATGTTTTTTCGCGGGATACGTTTACTTCCTCCCCTGGCGGGAATAATTGCAACTCTCATATCATCTCATTGTAACTTAAAGAAGTACGTTGGTTGAAGTCACAGCTGTAAGGCTTCTTGCAGTGCGACAACGACTTTATTCAACTGTTCGTCTGTCATCTTGGGATAAAGTGGTAGACTTATTGCTTCATTGTAATAGGATTCAGCTTGAGGGAAGTCACCTTGTTTAAAACCAAACCGTTGATAGTACGGTTGGGTATGTATAGGGATATAGTGAATATTCACCCCGATATCCTGTTCTCTGAGTTTTTCAAACACATGTTTTCGGTTAACGATATTTTTCTCTTGCTGCAGACGAATCACATAGAGGTGGTAGGCAGAGTATCCGTCGCTATGCTGATAAGGGATTGTCAGTGGAAAGTCAGCAAGAAGTTCATTGTATTGTTCAGCAAGGGCATGTCGTCGTGTAACATAATGATCCAATCGTTTGAGTTGACTCAGGCCCAATGCAGCCTGCAAATCTGTCATGCGGTAATTATAGCCTAGGTCTATCTGCTGGTAGTACCATGGCCCGTCAGGTTCCTGAGTCATTTGCTCGGCATTGCGGGTAATGCCATGACTGCGTAATAGCGCTATACGATTGGCGAGTTCGGTATCGTTAGTAAGGGCAGCTCCACCCTCAGCTGTGGTAATAATCTTTACAGGATGAAAACTGAAAACGGTGATATCGCTATAACGACAATTGCCAATGGGGGCATTCAGATATTTACCTCCGATGGCGTGGGAGGCATCTTCTATGATCTTAAAACCGTATTTTTGTGCAAGTGTGTGGATAGCTTGCATGTCACAGGGTTGGCCACAGAGGTGGACAGGGATAAGGATTTTTGGGAGTTGCCCCGACTGTTCAGCAGCAATCAGTTTTCTTTCCAATGATTTTGGACAGAGGTTGTAGGTGTGTGGATCAATATCAACAAAATCAACTTTAGCACCGCAGTAGAGACCACAATTTGCTGAAGCGACGAAGCTGATCGGGCTGGTCCATAGCCAATCTCCCGGTCCCAAGCCAAGTGCTAAACAGGAAAGGTGAAGGGCAGAGGTTGCAGAATTTATGGCAATTGTATGCTTGGTATTACAATATTCTGCTATTGCCTTCTCAAAGTGAGGCACCATTGGCCCTTGAGTGAGGAAATCAGAATTGAGGGCATCAATGACAGCATCGACATCAGCCTGAGTGATATCTTGGCGACCGTAAGGAATTGTCACTGCTTAAATCTTACCAATTTTATCGTGGTTTTTCTTAATCCACTGCCGCAAAGTTTCAATGGACATCCAGTCGGTATTGTTATCTGAACGATAGGAAAAATCTGCTGATACTTTTTTTCCATTATTTATTCGTTCAGGATCACAATCCCAGCTGTGAATTGCTGGGAGTATCTTAAAGTAGTTGTCATATTCATAGGTATATAGAGCGTCATC
The DNA here is from genome assembly GCA_030145625.1 of Desulfocapsa sp. Taxonomy (GTDB): domain Bacteria; phylum Desulfobacterota; class Desulfobulbia; order Desulfobulbales; family Desulfocapsaceae; genus Desulfocapsa. The sequence goes on from JAQYVF010000008.1 coordinate 48,947, forward strand.
AGGACTGATCATCTGCTCATGAATTTTTTCGCCGGGTCGGATTCCAACTATTTCATGTTGTGCTTTTGGGGCAACTGTCTTTGCGATATCGGTGATGGTCATGGATGGGATCTTCTTGACATAAATTTCACCACCTATCATATCTTCAAATGCATGCCAAACCATATCAACACCTTGTTCAAGGGTGATCATGAAACGTGTCATGCGATCATCAGTGATCGGCAAAACGTCCTGTTTTGCAATGCTGATAAAAAAAGGTATCACTGAGCCGCGTGATCCCATAACGTTTCCGTAACGAACAGCAGCAAATCGTGTATTTTGCCCTCCGGCATATGAATTACCAGCTATAAAAAGCTTATCTGAAACAAGTTTGGTCGCACCGTATAAATTAATTGGGCTGCTGGCTTTATCAGTTGAAAGGGCTACAACCCGCTTAATTTTACTATCTATACAAGCATCAATCAGGTTCATTGCTCCGTCGATGTTCGTCTTTACACATTCAAATGGATTATATTCAGCTGTTGGCACTATCTTTGTTGCAGCGGCATGGACTACGTATTCGATACCATCCAGTGCTCGATGCAGTCGTCTCTGGTCACGTACATCTCCAATAAAAAAACGAACTCGTTTGTCATTTCCGTAGAGCTTGGCCATTTCCCATTGCTTCATTTCATCCCTGGAATAAATAACGAGCCTTCGAGGGTTGTATTTGGCAAGAGTTAATGGAATAAAAGTATGTCCAAAAGAACCAGTTCCTCCTGTAATCAGGATAGAAGAATTTGTTAGCATGTTCATCCTCTAAAAATCAGTTTGTTCAGTTAAGTATAGAACTCGATCTCTATCTCACTTTCTATAGATTCCAGAATTTTTGCCAAATCCTCCCTGATGTCATGAATATATTCGATTAATATTTCTTTGGCTTTTGCGAAAAAATGTGCAGCGGATGCATCATCCTTTTCCATAGCTGTTTGTATATAGATGTTATTAATAAATTGTTTGAAACCAAAAGAGAGAAGTGATGTGGGGAGGAAGTGTGTCTGGTTGTTTCCGATATCTACGGCCTTATACAGGAGAGAGAGGGTATTAATGATTTCTTCTCTGGTTTGGGGAACAGAATCCATAAAACCGAGCAGGGCTTGAAAATATTGTTCGATTTGCTCCATTTGTTCAGTTTTGAGACGTTCTAAAATCTCTTCAGACGAATAATGGTTGTTGAAGCAGGACGATATCTCCTTACGCAGTCGAACTTTTTGTATTTTCTTGGGGAATTTAATCGGTAGATTTTCAAATGCCACAGGAACTGTACCTGAAATTAGGGCACCTTCGCCAACATTGAACCACTGTATCTCAGGATGGAGTGCTATCCTTTGTTCAGAGGTTCTATGGGACCAGGATAACGCTGTGGTGGTACGAATCACAGCCCCTAAATTTCCAGGTAAATCGGGGCACACTTGTTCGACGACACTGTCATCAACAGATTGGACATCGTAAATGGTGTTTGAGGCATGCATGTTTTTTCCGTGAACCGGTGCGCCATAGTCGACACCAAAGAGATAAACCTCGTTTACTCCCAGTTCGGCTGCCATTGAAATACCAGCGTTGGTTACGGTTGGGTTGACGGCTGTGGTTACTGCGTAATCATTTCCTAATAAAATGGATCCGGGATCTTTGAATTTTTGAAAAACGAGAGTTTCCTTGAAGTGTTTGTCTATCTTTGGACTCACTACATTAAGCTTGAGTAGTGATACTTGCTTCATTAAATTGAGGTCATGCCTTTCTTCAATTTTTTCTCTATGCCATGTTCGTTCCTGTATAACTTGGTAGTCAGGTATTATCCCGGCATTTAGCAGTGGAGTGATAGCTGATCCACAGCAAATGATGATAGCATCATCTTGATATCTTTTGATATAGTCTATTGTGTCGTTTAGTGATGGTCCACTTCCAATGATGAAAGCACGAAAATAGTGTTCTGTCTTTTGTCCTGAAAAAACTTTATTATTCTTTTGTATGTTTCTAGCACTGAAATAGAATCCAATTCTTTGATCTTCATACCAACCTGAATCAGATTGGTGTCTTTGAAATTCATCTGTTTGCTCTTCTTTCTCGATTATCTCATTAATAAATGTGGCATTGTTGAAATGGCTGAATCGATAAAAACAGCTTGTGAGGGGGACAAAATTCTGCTGAATGAAAGCCTGGCCACGGTTTATTAAGTTATCGGGTGTTGCGGCAACTACCAGATTTATGCCTTTGCCTTTGCCTTCAAAGTACTTGAAGATAAGTTGCCAGGGGATTGTGTAGAGAGAGGTGTAAAAGAGGTCCAGGTGAGGTTCGTAAATGGTTATGAAGCTAATTTTTTTTTGTTTGAGCAATTCGGTCAGGTGGTAACCAAGACCTATTCCATACACTCTGATAAATGGGAGATAATCAGTGCTGTAGCCTTGTAAAGGATCGAGTTCTAGTGCCGTTAACTTTAATTCGTGAAATATACCGATATCATATAAACTGTCCATCATTGTAACCTGAATCGGATTGTTTCGTTGCCATCTTTCATCAGCACTTTTTAAATAATTTGCTGGTAATTGGCTATTGCATGCCAGGTTTTTAATGTTTTTATGAATAGGGGTTAGAATATCATTGATGGTGGATGCGTTATAAATCAGTGTCTGATCAGGCATGTGCAGGATATTGGGACTTCCATCCTGATTACTGCACAGACGATACTCCTGACATTTGTGTGTAATTACTGAGTTGTATAGTTCTGGTTGATGTCCTTTTAGGTATTCCAGGTTCTGTTCGAACATCTCATTTCTATAATTTTCCGGCAGCAAGGTTATAGTTTTGCTGTTAGATATCTTATTGTTATCAGTAGTTGGCATTTCGTTTTGTTATTGGCTGGTGTTGCTGATGAGTGTCTTCTGTGGATTATCCGAATTTACTGATTTAATCTTATCAAGTGAGAACTCTCAATTGAGCAATTTGTTTTGTGTAAAGAATGTATCGTAATTGCTTTATTTAAAAGGGCATCGCGGTTGGTATTTTTTTTTTGATGCCATATTTTACTTTATGGTACGGGATAGAAAAAAACAAGGATTGGGTATTTTACCTATTGAAAAAACTATGTTTTAGCCTAATAACCAGAGGGACCACGAAGTTTGTCGTCACTTCAAGCAATAGAAGAACAATCGGAACCAGGGACGCAAGAGATATATTTTGCATTGAGGGTAAAAAAATATTGGGTGTATGATGATGACAAGAGATAATGAAAAAATACATACATCTCTTAATGTTACTCGGTATTAGTACAACTTTCTGTTGCAGTAGGGACAGCTGTCCTGTTGTTAGGATGTTAAATTAGCAAAGATGTGACAGGATATGATTAATGAGCTAATTGGATTAGCACAGGCGCTTACCCTGGAAGGGGGGTTTTAGATTTGTAGTTCGATTTTTCTAAAATAACCTGTATCGCCCTGTTGGTTTCTGGGGAGAAAAGGATAGGAGCTGCAAGGTTGACGGTTATTTTCTGATCCGGTGGGACGGTTACTACACTTAGGAAAAAACAATCATCATTTTCTTCAATTTGTAATGTACTTCTCTCGGAAGTGTCAGGAATAACCTTGTAGTCCAGAAAGAAATTAGTCGGGTCAGTAAGAACGAATGCAATATCGGAATCATCCACACTCTGAATCCAGAAGAGCGGTCCTTCTTTTTTGTTCGGCATTACAATGAAGTGGTGCAGCGTTGGGAATCCGATCATTCCAGCGGGGAAATGGAGAAGGTTTTCAGGGTCGTATTCAATTTCACCAAAACGTGTCTGTATTTTTCTCATTTCTTTGTTTTTCCGGGTGAAAGATTCAAACTTATGGCGTCAAGGTCGGTTATGTCCCACTGCGATGCCTCAAGGTTCTCGCGAGTAATCTTATCGTAGAGTTCCTGTCTGTAGATCTTTCGATCTTTGGGGGCATCGATTCCTATGCGAACACCTCCTCCTTTTAGTTCAATAACTTTTATTGTTACATCATCGCCGATAACAATTCCTTCACCGGCTTTTCTGGTTAAAACGAGCATGGGTTGCTCCAGGAAGATTATTACATAACATCTGAAAATAAATACTGAATGGGTTCATGCTATGCGGAATAAAAAAGAATGTCAATTAGTGTGGATATTTTTTTAGAAATGAGTTGCTGCCTCCTATCCCTATCCTGGAAAATCTTAAGGGCAATATGCCAAATAACCCATTCTAAAAATAATTCAGAATGGATATCTCTGAAACTTTGGATGTGATACTCAAGGCTGCCTGGAAGGCAGTTTCCTGCTGGATGATATCGTTAAATGTCTGAATGGCATCTGCGTCTTCATATCGTGAGAGAATTTGACTAAGATCGATTTTCACATCTTCCTGGTGCCTCATTGCTGTTTCAACTCGTGAGGCTCTGTTGCCAAGTTGACTACGGAGACGTCGGTTCTGGTCGGCCGCTGTGTCCAGTTCATCAAGTTTAGACTGGAGGCCACCACCTGCTGCGAGTGGATCATCTATATTTCCAGCAAGCAGCGCTTCTTCAGTGCGCATGAGGACACTGAATATGTCAATTCTTCCTGGCTCTGATGCATAAACAGCAGGAGGGGACGGGCCACCTGCCTGCATGGTACTGTTGGTTATCCCCATGAAAAGATCATTGCCGGTAAGATTTGCTTCCAGGTACTCACCAGGAGTTATTTCAAGTTCTGTAGGGTTTGGGTCCCCCATGTAGATATAAGGCCATGTTGTAGAATCAGTGGGGTCATATGGTGGGTTGAGGTTGAGTGGGTCAACCGGAGGATTTGGATTGTAATTAGGGTTTTCAATAAATGGTGCAGTGGTCTCAGAATATCCGGAAAAAATATATTTTCCATCCACTTGTGCATTGGCTGCATCCAGGAGCTCTTCCCGCATGTTTGCAACTTCATCAGCAAAAGTGTTGAGATCTTCCTGACTCATGGCACTGTTAATGGAATTGATGGTAATCTCTTTGACACGTTGCAGAATATTTTCAACATGATTCAAATGTCCATCGGTGGTTTCCATCTTGTCAGAGGTGACACCCATGGTTTCAAGATATCGATCTGTATGCATCAATTGTGTGCGAGTGGTCAACACAGGACGAATGGCACTGGGATCATCAGAAGGTTTGTTCAGTTTTATTCCTGTGGCTCCCTGAATACGAAGTTCTTCCAGACGGTTGGTTACCCGGTTAAGGTTGGTCTGGAGCATGCGATAAGTGGTACCTTCAGTGGCTTTCATGTGTATTCTCCAAACAGCTTAGTTATCTTCTCAGTCCAATGATTGAGTCCATCATCTCATCTACGGTGGACAGGAATTTGGCAGAGGATTCAAAACCTCGCTGATATTGAATAAGGTTGATCATTTCTTCGTCCAAAGAGACGCCAGACAGTCCGTCGCGCATATTTTGAAATTGGACCATGGCATCTTCAGCACCTCCGAGGGCCAGTTGATTCTGATTGGACTCAATACCAACTTTGGCAGTCATTTTACCATAATAGGCACCAAAGGTGTCGTTTCCATTTATGAGAAAGTTCTCGCCAAGGCTGGAAATGATGAGGGCGTTTCTATTATCTCCAGGTGCTACGGTTGCAGGTGGAGTTGGGGCGGCAGCAGCCGCAACATGACTTGAATCGGTAATGATAACCGACATATTACGTGCTGCATCAAGCCATGGGTCAGAGGCAGGTGGTGGTGGCAGTGGATTTGGAGGAGAGAAAAAATTTCGTTGGTCAACGGAATCAAGACCGGCCCCGGCAAAATGGGCAGCGTTAACTGCTTCAGTAATCTCATAGGCAAGGATATCAAGATCATTTTTTAGAGAAGGAATGAATTGATCGCGGATACTGACTAAGCCTTCAAATTCTCCACCCAGATGATTCAAGTCAAGGGGCTTAGTGACTCCTCCGGTATGGAGGACAAGGTCTACATCACTGCCGTTGGGTATGGCTTCAATTTCCATGGCCAAGTTTCCCTGTACCAGGGGAAGGCCGCCAGGTAATTGGACAGCAAGCATACCTTTCGAGTCTTCATACGTCTGAACACCAAGTGATGTTGCCAGTTCTTTGGCAAGAACATCCCGGCGATCACGTGCACTGTTGGCAGTCTGGCCTTGGATTTCGACGGTGAATATTCGTTCGTTAAGTTCGGCTATTTCAGAGATTTGAGAGTTGACGGCATCGACTTTTGATACCAGAGAGTCATTGATGTTGTCTTTGGTTTTATTGAGTTCATTTATGGTAAGGTTAAACTTCTCGGCAAGTAATTCACCTCGCTGGATAACAATGTCTCGCTCTACCAGGCCGGAAGGATTAGCAGAAAGTTCCTGCCAGGAATCAAAGAAACGATTTATTTCGGTGGAGATATTTTCTTCACCGATACTGAAAATCCTTTCAAGTTCAGAAAGTGCGTTGGTTTGACCGTTCTGCAGACCATATTCTATGGATTTTTCCTGGAGCATATTGGTGACAAAAACATCGTGATCACGGCTGACATCGGTTACAACAACACCTTGACCTACAAAAAAATTACCAAAAGTCATGGATGGGTAAGGAGCAAGTTCTGCACTCTGGCGTGAATAACCTTCGGTGTTGATGTTAGAGATATTGTTGCCAATAATCTCTATGGACTTCTGGTTTACACTGAGAGCGGTTTTACCGGCGTTGAGTGCTGAAAATAATCCTGCCATATCACACCTGTCCAGAAAGGAGTCGACCGTTAACTTTAGAATTAACCATTCCGGCATTAGCCGAGTAACCGGAGGTCACTGTACGTTTCCCAAAAAATTCCATGGTTTCTCTGATCCAGCCAAGTGTTGCTTTGAAGAGATAAGCATTGCGTCTGTTTTCGTGACGGATGGTTTCGGCAATTTCTTTATCTTCTTCTTCCAGTACTTTCATGTGGGCCAGAACTTGAAGGAGTTCTTCTTTTTCTTGCATGGTTTTGGTTAAGGATTCCATGTCCAGAGCTTTGGCATTCTCCCGTTCTTTCAGGATAATTTTATGCAAGCGTATAAGGTACTCATGAGTTGTTCCGGCGGTCATAATCATTTTTCCTCCATGAGGAACTGAAGTAGATTAGAGGCAACTTTGTTAAGGTCGGGTTCATAGGAGCCATTGGCAATTTGGGCCTTGAGTTCTGCAACTTTTTCTGCTCTGCCACTATTGTCCGCTCCAGCCTGAGCTTTATGCACATCCTGCAAAACCGATGAAAATTGCACCTGATCCGCTTCCTGCATGGAACCGGTTTTTTTCTCGGTCTGCGCCTTTTCACCTTTTTTAATGCTGCCTATTTGTCCAAGGCCGCCAATTCCGAAAAATTCAACACTCATTTTCTCACCTGTATTCAATCTCGATTTAAGATACCTGTTCCTGGCTGTCCACTTCTGCCCAGGCGTCAAGTTTGTTCATTACTGCATCATAGGTTTCGTAAGAAATGTCAGGAAGTGAGCCGCCAAAAGCGTCAAGGGCTTCACTGAATCCTTTTTCCACCCCTTCTTTAATGGCTGCCAGTCTTGATGGATCACCACCTGCAAGGGATATTGCAAAATCTACAATACGATCAGAAGTTTGTCCAACTCCAAAGTAACCATCTTCGCCAATAAGCCCTGTGGCTTCTTCCTGGCTGAGATTGCTGATATCAATTTCCTGGTCGCCATTACTTGCTTGAAATTCAATTCCCTGTTCTTTAAGCATATTGACCACCAACTCTCTGAGCAGACCGTATTGATCCTGCGCATTGCCTGTCTCGATGGTAAGAGAACTGGAGTAGGTCATGGATACTTCCTGATGCTGGTTAATGGTAACTGAATCGGATTTTTGTGTTGGGCTGTTTTGATTATTTGTCTCTTTATCAGCCAGCCGATTTATATTTTTATTGTTATGTTGTCGCAGTTCCTGGGGATTCAAATGAGCCTGGTTACTAATTGTGTTTGCCATTGTTTTCGCCTCCTTGCACTCTTTTTATGCATCCTTGCATAGAATTTAAGAGATTCTTGTAAATTCCTCTTGTATTCTATATCGGATTGTTAGAGTGAGAAGTTTAGTGCCTTAGAGCTAACTTTGTAACTTTTTGTGACAAACCAGTACAAAATAAAATATTTCCTCAGAGCTACCCCCTACGGTTAAGGCACTTATCCTTTTTTTAAGGGTTAGTGCCTTAGAGCTAACTTTGTAACTTTTTGTGACAAACCAGTACAAAATAAAATATTTCCTCAGAGCTACCCCCTACAGTTAAGGCACTTTCACCCCTCAAGGGGGTACTAAAAGGAGTCCTTTATGCTTGGTGCCTTAGAGCTAACCTTGTAACTTTTTGTGACAAACTCATTCAATAATAAAATATCTCCTCAGAGCTACTCTCTACAGTTAAGGCACTTTCACCCCTCAATGGGGTACTGAATAGAGTCTTTTTGTAAGTGAGTAGATGGTAGCAAACCCTGTTCGCAGATAACTCCACTGAAAACAAAAAACATTATAATTTCTGCTTGTTTCCTTAAAGCACAATGCATTCCTATGCAGATAGTTATGAAAATGGAGTTGGTTTGAAAGATGAAGGCGAAGGGAATATGAGGGCAGGTGGTGGATTTTGAAAATGCTAGATCAAATCCAAGATAATAAACTTTTGCTGGAACCTGGTTCAAAATAGAACAGATTTTATTCTTCTATTCATATTATTTTTCACGTTTGGTAGAAAGTTGTTCTTTTAGTTGGTCGTACATTGCCTCTCCTACTCCCATACCTTTTCCGGATGCCGTCTGTTTGGCCAGTTCCATATCGAGCATCTCCTTATACAGTTCACTTGCCATATCTTTTTCAAAGAGTCCGCTATCAGGAACTGTTTTACGCATTGCCTTGTACATTTCATTGATGTAGATGGCTTCAAAATCTCGACATGATCGACGCAGCGCCTGTAGTTCCTTCTCTTTGGGATCGGTTGCCTGATCTTTTATATTTGTTGAAGAAAGCATTGTTCTTGGGTCAATGGAGAGGTTCATGTGATTTTGTCCATATTTGTTTGGTATCAGAGGACGATGAATTCGCCCTGCATGGCTCCTGCCGCTTTTATTGCCTGAAATATGGCAATAAGGTCTCTAGGGGTTGCACCAATGGCATTGAGGGCATCAGCAACTTCTCCTATGGAAACACCTTCTTCCACTACCATGAGCTCACCGTCATCTTCAATAACATCAATAGTGGTTTGAGGGGTAACAACAGTTTGACCAGGAGACAGAGGATTGGGTTGAGATACCTCTGAGCTTTCTCTGATAACAAGGGAAAGGTTCCCATGGGATACTGCTACAGTGGAAAGACGGACATCCTGGCCCATGACTATGGTCCCTGTTCTCTCGTTTACAACCACCCGGGCATTGGAGTCGGTTTCTACTCTTATTCCCTCTATATCGGCAACAAAAGAGACTATGTTATTGAGAAAATTTTCTGGAATTACCACTTTTATGGTTGCAGAATCTACTGGATAAGCAGTGTCTTCTCCATAAATTTGATTGATAGCATTACTCATATTAGATGCAGTGGTGAAGTCAGCATGGCGAAGGGTGTAGGAGAGGAGGCCGTTTTCTCCAAAGTGGCTGGGGACCAGTCTCTCAATTGTTGCTCCACTGGCAATTCTGCCGACTGTAGGATGATTTCGTTGAGCCTTGGCTGCCTTACCGCCAAAAGAGAAGGCGCCAATGGTTAAAGGTCCTTGTGCTACGGCATAGACTTTTCCATCTGGTCCTTTCAAGGGGGTAAGGAGAAGATTCCCTCCTGCAAGACTATCGGCATCACCTATGGAAGAGACTTGGACATCAATGGTAGATCCCGGCTTAGCAAAGGGTGGAAGCGTGCCCGTAACCATAACCGCTGCAACATTGTCTACCTTGATATTCTCAAATTCTGTCGGGTTGACAGTAATGCCTTGACGCACCAGCATATTATAGAGAGCCTGTCTGGTGAAGAGGACTTTCTTGAGGTCGTCACCAGTACCGGCAAGACCGGTAACCAGGCCGTAGCCAACAAGTTGATTGTTTCGTACCCCACTGATTTCGGCAATGTCCTTAATTCGTGCTCCCCAGCTATTGGAGCTGAGAACAGTCAATAAAAGCAGTAAGGTGATGTGAAAGTACATTCGACGCATTACGTTTCCAGAAGGGTAGAAGTAATCAACACGATAAGTAGCAACAAAAAGTTTTCTTTATACATAATGGTCAAAAGGGCCAGACATTATCCAGAGCTCGCATGAGCCAGCCTGGTTTCTGTTTGTCACTGATAGCACCTTTACCTGTATAGGAAATTCTGGCATTGAGAACGTTTTTAGAATCTATGGTGTTGTTTGCAAGAATATCAACAGGACGGATGATTCCGGTCATGTAAATGATTTGTACCTCATTGTTTACCCGAACCTCCTTGCCTCCGCGAATTTTTAAGTTGCCGTTTCGGTAAACCTTAATGACCTGAGTAGTGAGCGAGGCAATCAGGTCTTCTTTTCTGACAGTAGTGCCGCTTCCTTCGAATTTGTTGCCGAAATTGGCTTCAACCAACTGAGTGATATCAATATTCGGGTTATTGGCAACCAGTGAAGAGTTTTCGATACCAAAGAGATGGGGGATCCCAGCAGTCATACTGGTGGTGCGGTCTGTATTGGTGGAGGCCTGTTTGGAGGCACTGGCCTCCTCAGCAATTGTGACAGTCACCAAATCTCCTACAGCTCTGGCCTTATGGTCAGCATAGAGTGAATGCTGTTCACCGGGCCAGAGCGAACCGTTGGTTTGTGGGGCATCTCGGCTTTCCTGGATTTCTTCAAGTGGTTCCGGGATTTCAACAACCTGTTGATCTCTTGTACTGCAGGAGGTAAGGCAGAATGTAATGGCGATGATGAGGAGTGTCTGTTTCATGTTATATTTTCACCTCCACAAGTCCAGGGGCGATAACTCTGCAGAACACTATTTTTTTTGATCCTGTGTTTTTGACACGAATAACCTGATCCTGTTTCCCATTCATTGTAGAAATTCCGGTTGCAGTGAGATGTAACTCATTATGGTTAATAAGTATCTTGACCAGTTGCCCTTTTTGAACAAGAGGTGGGAAATCGATGCTGCTGAGATCAAGAACACTTCCCGTGCGTTGGCTTTTAATCAGTTTTTTTCCGAGCACTTCGCGCAGGTTGGTACATGGAGTACGCAGAGTTGAAAGGTCTTTACTCTCCATCTGTACCATGTCTGGATGAAGAATAGTGTTGCGCTTTACATTTTGGGTAAGGACAGCAACATGGGCCATGGCCTTCAGATTTCCTCTGACGGAGATGTTTTTGATAATTTTTCCATCAACTTTGTAAACCAGAGAAAATCTCTTGGTACCTATGATTCCTGGTTTTGCCGAAATAACTTCAAGGTCCAGTTTGCCGGTGGGAATCACAAAGGGAAGAGGAATGTCGTAGGGGACAAAAGAATATTCTGCCTGGGGAAGATTTGCTTTTTGTGTCTCTATGTAAGCTGCAATGGATGATTCAATTTTACTGGGGCCAATGGTGATACCTGTTCTTTTCAAGAGAATGGATGGTGATCCACTTAAACGGATATCACTGTTTTGGGAAAGGCTTTGGCGGAGTTTGTTTATAACATTATTGGTGTCCAGTGTTATGCTTTCTCCAGCAGCTGGTGCGTGACCAATACGTTGACTGGCAAGAGCATTGCTGAGGGGTGTTTTTTTGTCAAAGACGGCAATGTCACCCAGGGTAACAAAGGGTGAGGAAACTTCAGCCGATGCGCTGAAGGTGATCTCAAGGGCTAAAGCTGGCATTGGTAAGGAACCAAGAAAAGCCGTGAGAAGCAAAAGAAGTTTAAGCATATTTATACCAGGTTATTAGTAGTCTGCATCATTTCATCAGAGGTCTGGATAGTTTTGGAGTTGATTTCATAGGCTCGCTGTGTTGTGATCATCGCTGTCAGCTCTTCGACAATGTTGACGTTAGATCCTTCCAGAAAAGTCTGCAATAAAAGTCCATATCCATCATCACCAGGTGTGCCGGCCTGAGCATCTCCTGATGAGTTACTTTCTCTAAAAAGGTTTTTGCCAATGGCAATCAGCCCACCATTGTTGGTAAACGTAACGGTCTCGAAGGTGCCAATTTCAGTACTTTCAGTATCATCTCCTATTATGGCACTGACAATACCTGTTTCGCTGATAGTGATTTGGCGGGAGCCGTCTGGGATGGTTATACCTGGAACAACGGGATAGCCATCAGAATTGGTCACACGACCGTCACTGTCTAGCTTAAAAGCACCAGCTCTTGTGTAGGCCGTATCACCAGTTGGTATTTCAACCTGAAAAAAGCCTGCTCCTTCAATGGCAACGTCCAGCTCGTTTCCCGTCTGAATCAGGTCTCCCTGGGTAAAGAGTTTTTGTACAGCCGCCGGACGAACACCCAGGCCAATTTGAATTCCAGACGGTGACTCAGTATCTGCAGAGGTTTGAGATCCTGGAACTTTCATGATCTGGTACATGAGATCTTGAAAATCGGCACGACTCTTTTTAAAACCGGTTGTAGTGACATTGGCCAGATTGTTGGCAATAACATCAAGATTCAGCTGCTGTCCGTTCATTCCGGTGGTACCGGTCCAGAGAGATCGAAGCATGTTTTTCCTTTTTTCGAGTGGTTGCGTCTATGAAAAGACAATGTCTGATGATGGATTAACCGAGAGTTCCCAGTTCATCTTGTTTTTGTCCAAGTGTCCCATAGCTTTTTAAGACTTTTTGATAAGTCTCAAAGGTCCTGAGGGTGTCAATCATAAGCGTCATTTCTTCTGTCATATTGACGTTAGAGACCTCCAGACTGGCAATGGCAAGCCTGGGTTCCACTACAGGGATTTCCTGACCACCTTCTTTGAGAGAAAAGAGGGTGTCTGATTCTCTTTTTAATAGGTTGTTGTCGTTTACGGTGTAAACACCGATTCTGCCAACCACATTTCGCGTCCCATCAATGGAGAGAATGGATACCTCACCAAGAGTGTTTAGAGATATTTTGTTGGTTTCAGTGTTAGGGATGGTGATAGGCTGGTTGTCTTCGTCTAAAATAGGCATGTTGTTTTTTGTCTGAAGCAGGCCGTTCTGATCTAACTGGAGATCACCTCTGCGGGTATATCTGTCACCCTCCGGGCTGATGACTTTGAAAAAACCATCACCATGGATGGCAATGTCCAGGGGATTGGCAGTTGCTTTGATCGGTCCTTCTGTGAATTCAGTGAAGTTTTCACGTACACGACTATAATTGATTCCCTTTGCTTCCTGGGTCTGTTTTTCGCCACGAAGAAGGGACTCGAAGCTCATACGCGTTTTTTTGTATCCCACCGTATTGACGTTGGCCAGGTTTGCGGAAATATTGGCCAATCGTTGTTCGCGGGAAATGGCTCCTGCAAGGGCACTGTATTTTCCTGAAACCATATATTTTTATCTCTCTCTAAAAAATAATTGTTCTTTTGAAATTTTCTTTCTCTTTTTGAATCGGTTGTTTGACTTTGTTTCTTAAGGAAAAAGACCTTTGTGTAAAGCTTGCAAACGATTAACAGAAGGTCCTATGGAAGCTATTGCCTGTTCAGTTTGATGCTGTAATCGTTTCCGGGGTACGTTCGATTGTTTTTTCTGCAATGGCTGACAGCTTGAGCAGTTGTGAAATTTCGTAACTGGACATTCCTAAAGCAGAGGCTATCTCTTCTGCCTGCATGCCTGATCGAAACATACTTTGTACGTAGGCGTATCGCTCAGGAGTTCGTAATTTTAAGTTATCCTGGTGAAAAGAAATTCTTGATTTCTGGAGTTCAGTGGTAACTCCTGCTTGTTGCAGGTTGGTTTTAAAATTCTGGTCTCGGGTAATAGTTTGTTCCTGCAGGGAAAGATTCTCCTGATATTTCTGTAGGATGATTTCCTGTTTACGAAGAAGATCAGAGTGTGCGCTGGCGCGTTTACGCAATGCAATGGAGCGAATGAAAAGGAATGCACAGAGTAAGAGACTCGCTAAGGTCAGGAAAAGTTGGATGTTCAGCATGGTACCACCGTTTTAGATACGATTTTTGACCTTGGTCTTTAGTTTTAAGAGTGCCTGGCTGTGGAGTTGTGATATTCGTCCTTCTGATACTTCAAGGACCTCGGCAATTTCTTTCTGGGTTAATTCTTCGTAGTAATAGAGTGAGATAACCAGTCTTTCTTTTTCAGAGAGTTGCTTGAGTATTTCTGCTATGATTCCTGTCAATTCATGTTGCTCAAGTCTATTAACAGGTGATGCATCTTTTCGGGTGTCCATCAAGGCATCCTGGAAGGATCGTCCCTGGTCTGAATGGTCGAGGGTTTCGTTTAGACTGACACAGCCAAGGTGACTGACTTGACCGAGAAGTTTTTGGTACTGTTCAAGCGTTATTTCAAGCTCCTCGGCCATTTCCTGTTCCTCAGGATATCTGCCAAGTTTTCTTTCAAGGTCAGACATTGTTCGGCTGAGTTTATTCTGTTTTTCCCTGAGAGATCGGGAAAACCAGTCGAGTTTGCGCATGTCATCAAGAATGGCACCTCTGATACGATATTCAGCAAACGTCTTGAACAGAATCTTTTTGTCCGGTTGAAATTTATTTGCTGCATCGATAAGACCCATCATGCCGGCGCTCCGCATGTCATCTCTGTTCATAAATGAAGGAACCTGAGTAACCATCCTGCCGACAATGATATCAACGAGAGTGAGATGGTCTTTGATCAAAGTTGTTCGATCTTCAGGGAGCTGTTGGGGAGTATAGGTCATGATTCAGACTCTACCTCCAATATCAAGGAGTCTTTTCCAGAAAAACTGTACCCCGCCTTTAGGTTCTGGTGTTGGTTGGTCGGCACAAATATTCACTGCCAGAGTGGCAAAGGCTGCAGAAATTTTTGATGAAGGATAGAGATCTACGATGACCCGTTGTTTACGTATGGCATCAATCATCTGCCGGTCCGCTGGTATTGAACCGAGAAAGTCGATGGAAATATCCAGGTAACGATTAGAAACCATGGTTAATTTTCGAAATACGTCCAAAGCCTCATTTTCATGGCGAATCTGATTGACGACCAGGTTGAAACGTTTTTCATGGTATTGGGTTGAAAGTAACTTCATCAACGCATAGGCGTCTGTGATAGCTGTTGGTTCGGGGGTTGTGACAATTAATATTTCTTGAGCGGCCGTGTTAAAATAGGTGACATTCTCAGAAATCCCAGCCTCCGTATCGATAAGGACAAAATCGAAATCGTTGTGCATCATATCGAGTGCGTCGAGGAGCTTGAGCTTCTGACGGGAATCAAGTCGGGTGAAGTTCTGCACACCTGAGCCTGCTGGTAATATCTTAAGGCCATGGGGACCATCTGCCAGGATGTCGGCCAGGCTCTGTTCTCCTGCAAAAAAATGATTAAGGTTATATCGAGGAGCAAGGCCAAAGACCACATCAATATTGGCCAGTCCCAGATCGGCATCCAGAATGAGTACCTTTTTTCCGAGTTTTGCAAGCGATACCCCAACATTTGCAACCACTGCGGTCTTGCCAACGCCTCCCTTACCACTGGTTATGGCATAGACCCTGGTAGGATGTTCACGGTCTTGATTGAGAGATCCCGACGACACTGTTTCACCAAGAGCTCGTAGTGTGTCGGCTTGATCCTGCACTGCAGAACGTGTTCTATTCATATGTTAATCCTTTAGCAGGAGTCATGATAAGCTGAGTCAGTAGCTCTTTATTTGCTTCCATTATGTCTTCAGGCACTCTCTGGCCATTTGTGATGTAGGAAAAAGGGACTTTTTCTCGAATCTGTATGTCCAGTAAAAGACCAAGGCTACTGCATTCGTCTATCTTGGTAATGATGGTGTTGTCAATGTCGAGAATGGAGAAGCGATGTATTGCTTCGAACAGTTCTTTTTCACGCGTAGTTGCCGAGAGTACAAGATGCTTTTGTATGTCGAGGTCTGAAGTTAGAAAAGAAGACAGTTCTTCAATGCACAGGCTGTCCTGCGGACTACGTCCTGCAGTATCAATGAGGATCAATTCTTTGTCCCGGTGTTTGAGCAGCATTTGTTCAAGCTGTTCCGGGTTGAGCACTACTTCTACCGGCAGGTTCATGATCTCGCCATAGACCTTCAACTGCTCTACTGCAGCTATCCTGTAGGTGTCGATGGTTATGAGAGCAATAGACGATGAGTGTTTACTCAGGTAGTCGGCTGCAATTTTGGCAAGAGTCGTTGTCTTTCCTACACCGGTGGGACCGACCAGGGCGAGGCGATGTTGCCTTTTGTGTGCTGGAAAAATATCTGTATTTACTTGCAGGAGTTCACTTATGGCATTGCTAATGTATTGTTGCTGTTTGAACAGGTCGGAGAGTTCTTCATGGGCGAGAGTTTCCCCGGCATTGTCACACATGTTTTTTGCTGTTTCTGTTCCGATACCGTAGTCCAGAAGGCGTGCGTACAGGGAATGCAACCCACTGCTTTGTTCAGGTGAAAATTGTGCGAAGGAGGATTGTGGATCAGTATTGAGACCCGGAACTGAAGTTGGCTTGCTGCCATTTAACCTGATCATTTCCTGAGCCAGATTTCTGATCATGTCTTTTAGCTCATCCACCTCTGTATGTAGATCGACCTCTGTATGCAGATCGTTTTCCTCGGGTGGTGGCGACGGAATGGATAGAGATGTCTTTTCAGTGTCTGCAACAGGCTTATGCTGAAGGTGGAGGGCTGAATTGTAGGTGGGGAATTCTTCTTTCTGCTCCCTTGGAGGGGATACGGATTTATTCCCTTTTTTTTCAAGAACAGTGATGTCTTGTTTTTTGTCGGGACGGGGAGAAAGATAGAAATTCTTATCAGGCCATGGTTTATCAATGGCAGCAGTTATTTCTAATCTCGGCTTACCCAGCAGTCCTAGTTTTCCAGAACGGATGGTTTTGGTGGACAGAATAAGGGCATCCGGACCAAGTTCTTTCTTGATCATTTTGAGGCCGGTTGCCATATCTGATGATTCAAATACTTTAACTTGCATTACAATTAGTAAGCTTCATGGTTAAAAGTTAGGGAAACCTCGCAGGGTGACTTCTCAGTAGTTACTTTGCATTGAAAGTTACAGTGCCTAAAGATTTTATTTTAACATTTGGCAGTATCTCATTATGGGAGAGTACAACCAATGAAGGATAATAACGTTCAGTCAGTTTCCGAACATGTGGACGAATTTGAGGGGCTGCCAGCAGGGTAGGTTGTTGTCCGCCTTCAAAAAGGGGGATAGCCTGCCCAATGGAATCGAGGATGAGTTGGGCCTTATTGGGGGCGATGGCAAGATAGCTGCCTGTCTCTTTATGTTGTATGGATTGTCCTATTTCGTCTTCTACAGATTTGTCCAGGGTGATTAGGGGAATGGCACCATTGATGGCCAGGTCACTGCTGATGGATCTGGCAAGGGCGTGACGTACATATTCGGTAAGAATGTCAGTATCTTTGGTTACCGGTGCCCAGTCAGCCATGGATTCAAGTATCGTTCGAAGGTCCCTGATTGAAACACTCTCTGAGAGCAGATTCTGCAGGATGCGCATAATGGTTCCAAGGGATAGAATAGCAGGGACCAGCTCTTCAATAAGTTTTGGGTAGGTCTTGGCCAGGTTGTCAAGAAGGTTTTGTACTTCCTGCCGGCCTATAAGTTCATGCGCATGTTGCTTTATGATTTCAGAGATATGGGTGGCCATGACAGTTGTGCAATCAACGACAGTATATCCTGCAATCTGAGCTCTTTCTTTTTTGTCTTCGGTTATCCAGATAGCAGGCAGACCAAAAGCAGGTTCCTGGGTTGGTACGCCTTTGATTGTTTCGGTGACCATACCCGGATCCATGGCCATGAAATGACCGGGAAGCATTTCCGCCTCGGCAACCTGCACACCTTTTAAAGCGAGGGTATATTGATTTGGAGAAAGCTGGAGGTTATCCTTGATGTGCACGGGGGGTACAATAAAGCCGTTATTTGTGGCAAACTGTCGGCGTATGGATTGGATGCGGACAAGAAGTTCTCCATCTTGAGAAGCGTCTACAAAAGGGATGAGACCATACCCAACTTCAAGTTCTAACAGGTCTACATTCAGGAGCTCTTCATAATTTTCCTGGGGTTTGGTGACAGGTTCTGTCGCCACATCTTCTTCGATTTGCTGTTCTTCAGCTTTTCTCTTTTTGTCCAAATGAAAACCGGTGAATCCCATAATGAGTGATAATAAAAGAAATGGGATAAATGGGAGGCCAGGGATGAGCGCAAAAACCATGAGGACGACTGAGACAACCCAGAAGGCAATTGAAAAGCGGCTGAATTGAATTTTGAGATCAGAGCCAAAGTCATGGCCTCCGGATGAGCGGGTGACCAAAAGACCTGCAGAGGTTGAAATAATGAGCGCAGGGATTTGCCCTACCAGTCCATCTCCAACTGTCAGGATGGTATAGTTGGCTGCGGCTTCTGCCATGGGCATCCCTTTCTGTAAAACACCGATAACAAATCCAGCACCAATATTAACCAAGGTGATAATGATACCGGCAATGGCATCACCCTTTACAAACTTCGAAGCACCATCCATGGCACCGTGAAAGCTTGCCTCGTTACTGATATCTTCCCTACGTTCCCGGGCGTCGTTTTCTGTGATAAGCCCGGCATTGAGGTCCGCATCAATGGCCATCTGTTTACCTGGCATTGCATCGAGGGTAAAGCGCGCAGCGACTTCAGCGACACGTCCGGCACCCTTGGTGATGACCATGAAATTAATTAATACAAGGATGATAAAAATAACCAGGCCCACAACATAATTTCCTCCAACGACAAATTGGCCAAAAGATTGGATAACTGATCCGGCAGCGGATGGACCCTGGTCTCCCTTTAGGAGGATTAAACGTGTTGAGGCGACATTTAATGAGAGACGAAAGAGAGTGGTTGTCAATAATACAGCTGGGAAAATTGAAAAATCCGTGGCTTTAATCGTGTATAAACTGATGATGAGAATGAGTAGGGCTATGGTGATATTCATTGATAAAAAGAGATCAAGCAACAGTGATGGCAGGGGAACGATCATAATCATCAGGATGGCGACCAGCCCAAAGGCCGCCATTACATCGGTGCGCTGGAGAAGCGCATTTAAATGAAGCCGACTAAAGATGTTGTTTTGACCTGTTAATTCCATTGCTGTGAGTTCTTTTTCAAAGAATATACGTGTGCAAGTATTTCAGCCACCGCCTTAAATAATTCTTCGGGAACGGTAGCCCCCAAATCTAGTTCATGCAATAAGCGAGCCACAGGAGGGTTCTCTATCAAGGGGATATCGTTTTCTCTGGCAATCTCACGGATACGCATGGCCACCAGATCAGCGCCTTTGGCAACAACCATGGGTGCATCCATTGATTCCATATCATATTTAATTGCCACTGAAAGATGAGTCGGGTTAGTGATAACAACATCGGCTTCAGGAACTTCGGCCATCATACGTTTTCTGGCCATATCTTGTTGTATTCTTCGAATCTGACTTTTGATAAAGGGATCACCCTCCATTTCTTTGAATTCTTCTTTAATTTCCTGCTTGGTCATTTTCATTTTTTCTTCCATTTCATAGCGAGTGTAGAAGAAATCAAGAGCAGCGATCAAGATTAAAAGAGCGCATACTTTTGCAAGAATAAGTGCTGCAATTCTCGCCATGTATAAAACAGCTGCCCATGGACTGGTATCTATCAGAGTGAGTGCTTCTTCAAAGTTGTTAAAGACAGTAGAGTAGGCAACCCAGGCAATCAAGACAACTTTTGCTATGGATTTGATCATGTCCACGAGGCTTCGAATTGATACAAAACGTGCCATTCCCTTGATTGGATCAAGTTTTGATATATCAGGGGTGAGTGGTTGAGCGGTAAAGAGCCAACCTATTTGAAAAACACTTGAGAAAAACCCTATTATGATAACCAGAAGAAAAAGCGGATAGAGAAGAATGGCGAGTTCTTTAACTATAAAAAAAAGAAGAGTTGTTACAGCACTAGGTGTAGCCTGAAATTCGGAAATTGAACCAAAGATTGAGGAGATTAATTGGGAAAGGCCTGCCCAGAAACGAGGCATGTAAAAGATCCATAGTAGCAGGACCATGGTAAAAATGGCAGCAGTTTGTACTTCTTTACTTTGTGCTACTTGCCCCTTGTTACGAAAATCTTCTCTTCGTTTCGACGACGGCGCTTCAGTTTTTTCTCCGCCGGATGTGGATTCTTCTGCCATGAGGGAAAGATATCAAAATAGAGAATGAATAAAAAAAGGCAATTTATTCCTAAAAAAAGTAACGGGAAAAGTTGAAAACTTGGTTTTAGAAATTAGTACCTGTAGGTAATTCCTTGTTACTGGTTGAAGAGAAAAATTAACCTTACTGATTTCACAGGTTTTTATGGTGCAAATAGTTTGCCATGAGAGAAAAACATTCAATTACCGGTGAATGATAACCGTGGAAAATAAAAAAAGCGATGGGTGCAGGTTGTGACTTAGAATTTTAGTTTTATTTATTGCAGGAAGTGAAGAAGAGCAACAAATCGCTCACCAAGATTGTCAAATTCCCGTCTCAGGAGAATAGTAATCAGAGGAAGTGTCAAACCAATGACTGTAAAAGCAGTTCCAATATTAATTGGAAAGGAAAGAAGAAAGACGTTTAATTGAGGAAAGACTCTGGCCAGGATGCCAAGAATAAGGCCGGAAAGGAGTAGGATGGCCAGTAACGGAGCACTGAATTGGATCCCAAGGGAAAAAATTTTGGAAGAGAGAGTCATCAGATAGGGGATGGCTTCACCAGAAATGTTCAATGCACCAGGGGGTAGGATTTCGTATGACTTGGCGGCTACATGGAGAAAGATGTGATGCCCGTCAACTGCAAGGAAAATCAGGATGGCAAAGATGTTTTGAAATTGAGAGATGAGTTCAATCTGTCGCTCACTAGAAGGGTCAAAAACATTGGCTGCGGCAAAGCCCATCTGGTATCCGATAATGGTTCCTCCATATTCAACCGCAGTAAAAACCATCCTGGCAATCAATCCAATCATGCTTCCCAACAAAACCTCGTTGATCATAAGAAGAAGAAAACTCAACGGTTGGATATTGAGAGACACCACCGAAGGAGCCATGATCGGATAGAGTACCAAGGAGAGCATGAAGGCAAGTCCTGCTTTGATACGAGCCGGCGTTTGATTGCTGAGTATGATAGGAATTGCCCCAACAAATCCTGCAATCCTGCCAAAGCAGATAAGAAAGGTTTGGAATTGCTCTATGGGAAGAAGCTGGAGATCCACAATGGTTTAAAATCCGGCAATGGAGGTGAAAATACCTCTGGCAAAGGAGGTCATTGTCTGGATCAACCAGGGAGTCATTAGGAGGAGGGTGAGGAATACTGCTACGATTTTGGGAATAAAGGTAAGGGTTTGTTCATTAATCTGAGTTGCAGCCTGAAAAATGGAAACAATGAGTCCTACAATCATACCGGCCAAAAGCATGGGTGCAGCCATGAGGAGGGCAGTTTGTACTGCCTTTCTGCAGATATCGACGACAAATTCTATGGTCATAGTATCTTCTCGCCTTGAATGACGAACCTGTGCTGATATTGAATAATTATTGATGAAAACTTTGAATAAGTGAACCCACTATCAAAGCCCATCCATCCACTAAAACAAAGAGAAGAAGCTTGAAAGGCATGGAGATGATAACCGGTGGCAACATCATCATACCCATGGACATAAGGATGGACGCAACCACCATGTCAATAACCAAAAAGGGTACATAGATCATAAATCCCATCTGAAAAGCTCGTTTAAGTTCAGAGAGCATAAAGGCAGGAATAAGCGTCATGGTGGGGATGTCATCTTTGTCATAAGGTTCGTTGTTCATGGTGATGTCGGAAAGGAGGCTCAGTTCGCTTTCATTCACCTGAGAAAACATGAAATCACGCATGGGGGCAAGTGCTTGATCAAGTGCCTCCTGCTGGGTTATCTCTTCATTGAGGTAAGGTTGTAGTGCTTTGTCATTAATAGTATTTAATGTCGGAGACATGATGAAAAAAGAAAGAAATATGGCGAGCCCGATAATAACCTGGGTGGGCGGCATATTTTGAGTTCCCATGGCCTGGCGAACAAAACCAAGGACAATGACGATACGGGTGAAACAGGTTGTCATTAGGACAATACCCGGAGCAACGGAGAGAATGGTAAGAAGAAACAGTACCTGGAGTCCGGTTGAGACTTGTTGCGGGGTATTTGCATCCTCTACTCCGAAACTGATGGTTGGTAGGCCAATGGCAGAAGATACAGCAGGGTACAAAAATATAAGCAGGGGAATAAAAAAAGAAGCCCCCTTTAAAACAAGGAGAAGCCGGTTAGATGGTTTTTTGCACATGCTGTTCTGTGGCACTTTCCAGGGTAGCGGAAAAGTTGTGTCTCTCATTATTGTCAATGGATGACAGGAGTGTGATCGTTTCATTACTCAGGCCAAGGAGATATTCTTGTCCTGCCACTTCAACGAGGCAGAGAGACTTTTTGGCCATGAGGTGACGGATTTCAAGGATTTTTATCCTGGATGTTTTGCTGGAGTGGAGTAGAGAAAGCCGCTTTCTGGCAAGACCATAGATGATGAGGAGAAGACCAAGCACAACCAGTAGTCCCCAGAACATCCTTAAGCCTGCTGAAGCAAGGGAAGGATCTGTGGAGGCAGCCATTGCACAATCTGCTATCAGAGTTAAGGTGAGAGCAGTAGAAAGGGGGGATAATTTTACGAACATCCTTTGCCTCTAGCCAAGTTGTTCAATTCGATCACTGGGGCTGACGACTTCGGTAAGGCGTATGCCGAATTTATCACCAACCATCACAGCTTCTCCCTTAGCAATCAGTTTGGAATTGACGTAGAGATCAAGAGGTTCTCCAGCAAGTTTGTCGAGCTCAATAACATAACCTTCTCCCATTTTCAAAAGATCTTTGAGGAGAATTTTACTACGTCCAACCTCCACCGAGATTTGTAGGGAGACATCGTAAAGAAATTCCAGCCCACGTTGTCTCTGTGAGGAGAGTGGTGCTGAATGCTGAGAAGTATCTTGATCTTCCGGAAGAGTCGGGGTGTCCATTTCGTCACTATCCAGTAATTCTTTGATCTCGTCTGGGTCAGGCTTTGCGTTGTTTTGAATATTATCTGTGTCCATTTTATTCTCCTGGGTCATAAACACTGGTCAAGTGGATAGCTTTCTTCCCGCTGACAGTCCCGGGAATTGCGAAAAATTTAAGGTTGTCTTCAACCAGTATCTTTAAAGGTGCATTGGGGTCGTAATCTATATTGATGATGTCGCCTTTCTTGAAATCCATAACCTTATGAACGGGCAGATCTATGGTTCCTGATTGTGCTATGACCGTTGCAGACATCTTTTTCAGTTTTGCAATCAGCAGCTCTTGCCATCCTGATTGGCGAACAGTTTTGATGGTCAGCAGATCTCGTAATTGTTCTCGAATCGGATCAAGTGTTGCAGTTGGAAAGACAATGTCGAAAACTCCAGAAAGGTCTGCAACCTGAATTTTAAAGCGACCAATGAGGACGTCTGCATCAGGCTCTGCAATTGAAACCAGTCTTGAATTGCTTTCAATTTTGACTATGGAGGATTCAATTTCAATGATTTGAGAGAGGGCCTTGTCGATATCCCGACAGGCTTTGGTCATGATCGATTTGAGGACATTGAGTTCGATGGTGGTCGGTTTGCGATCCAGTTGTATTGGGGCAAGTTCGGTTGATGCACCGAGCATAATTTCAATTAGAGAAAAGCAGAGTTCTGTGTCCAAAACCATGAGAGCACCATTTTTAAGGGGCTCAAGATTCAACACACTTATCGCTCCGGAATCTTTCTGGGACATTAAATATTCCTGGAACTCAGTATTTTTGATCTCTGTTCTTGTTATTTTGAATGTCCTCTGCAGTTGATTGGTCAGAGTAATGGAAAAATTTTGGGCAAAGGCATCCAGGATAATGTCGAAATTGGGAATGCGGTGTTGCTCATCTGACGACTCTGCCATCTGAAAAAGATTCAGGGAAGTGACAGCTACGTCGGAATACCTTTTGTCATCGTCTTTAAGATCCGTAGAGACCTGACCACTTTTAATGGCAGCCAATAATTCGGCAATCTCTTCCTTTTTTAGAATTGGTTCCACTGATTTTTCCTGTTTTTGATCAGTTGTTGAAAAGGCTCTGTGGTTCCTATACGTTTACTGCACAACAAAATCTGTAAAATAAATGGCTTTTATTTTGCCTTGTTGCAGGAACGAATTGATTTTACTTACAAGTTCTGCCTTGAGCTGTTTTTTACCTTGTAGGTCATGGAGTTCCTCATAGGTCTTATTTCCCACAAGGAGAAGGATCGCGTCTCTGATTTGCGGCATGCGTTTGTTTACCTCAT
Source organism: Desulfocapsa sp. (assembly GCA_030145625.1). GTDB lineage: Bacteria > Desulfobacterota > Desulfobulbia > Desulfobulbales > Desulfocapsaceae > Desulfocapsa. Next base: position 73,433 of record JAQYVF010000008.1, read on the forward strand.
CCACTGCTTCGTCTTTGTTCAGTTCAATGGTGAGTGCTGCCTTGACATAATGGCTTTCGTCTTCACTGATAATGTTGACGATAAACTCTTTTATATCGACCATGGGCCCTATGTCACTATTTTGACTGATCTCGGGAACTGGTACTTTTAGTCCTGGATCTTGTTCTTCTGGCGGCACTGGTTTGGTTCTAAAAACGAAGAAATAGAGCACAGCAGCTATGACAAGAAGGAGAACCAGAGTTGCAGAACCGATGATAATAAGGTTTTTCTTTTTGTTGCCGGGTTGTTCAGGGGCGTCATCTTTAGTTTTCTTTTTTTCGGCCATTACATTATCTCTTATGTTTTTTTGAGCCCACGAGGTGGCTAGGTTTGTATTTTAGTAAATACGTTTGGCTAAGTAGTCCTGATGCAGTCTATTCCAATAGATCAGGGGTATGTTATTCCGGTTGAGTGCCTTTTATGAGAGGTTATCAGAGAGGAATCTCACCAGGGTTGGCTCCAGACATGCCGATACCAATAGTGTTGTTGGCTCGTAGGACGAAGTCAACTCTTCTGTTTTTTGCCATATTCTTCTTACTCGTATTAGGGACAATAGGTCTTTCTGAGCCATAACCGATGGCAGCCATGCGATCTAATGGTAGAAGATCACTCTTCTTGAAAAAGCGCATAACTGAAACGGCTCGTTCAACAGAGAGGTTCCAGTTGCCAATTTTACGTTTTGAAACCTGGCTGGAGTCAGTATGGCCTTCAATACGTAAGCGCATAGGTAACGGTCTGATGATATCAGCTATTTTTCGCAATAAAGGGTAAGCAGTGGGTGAAACGGTGGATTGTTCTTTTTTAAATAGAACTGTATTGTTGATTCGAAGAATAATGGTGTCATTATCTTTTTTAATCAGCTCGATATCTTCAGGGATCTTTGATGCCTTGATCTGTGATTCTATGCGCTTATAGACCCTTGTCGCCATTTCGTTCTGGATAGGGGCAAATTTGGATATTGGCGGAGTAGGGAGAATCGGGAGAGAAAAGTCGATCTGGGCTGGTTTGGAATGAACACCAAAGGCATCTCGAATGGAACTTGAGGCTGCGGTAAATTTCACCTGATCCATACTGGCCATGGACAGGAGAAGAACAAAAAAGGTAAGAAGCAGTGTTACCAGGTCGGAATAAGTCACCATCCATGCCGGTGCACCGCCGCTACAGTCACATTTCGGACATTGTTTTTCTTCCTGGGAAGCCTTGTCTTGATCGTTGTCTGCCATAATGCGAGAATTTTATTTGTTAAAGGTTGATTCTCGAAGTTTTGGTGCAATAAAGGCATGGAGTTTCTGCTCCATGATCCTAGGGTTTTCTCCTGAAAGAATAGACTGCATCCCCTCAATGATTAAGGTTTTAATGAGAACTTCAGATGAAGATCTGTTTTTTAACTTTCCTGCCATGGGGGAAAAGAGAACATTAGCGAGAACTGCACCATAGAAGGTAGTGAGAAGGGCAACAGCCATCGCAGGACCAATGGCGTCTGGATCACTCATGTTCATGAGCATTTGGACCAGACCGATCAAAGTGCCAACCATACCCATTGCAGGTGCATATGCGGCCAGGGAAACAAAAATCGCCGCACCCTTATCGTGCCTCTCTTTGATATATTCCACTTCCGTATTAAGCATGGAGCGAAGGGTGTCTGGTTCCTGTCCGTCAACAGCCATCTGCATGGCTTTTAGAAGAAAATTATCTTCCACATCTTCCATCATTCCCTGGAGAGACAGGATACCTTCTTTTCTTGCTTTGTTAGCAAATCCCATGAGTTGCACTATTAAGAAATTTGGAGATTCGTCCTTGCTGAGAATGGTTTTTTTGGCAACAGCCATGGCTCCGGCAATATCTTTAAAGGGATAATGAACCAAGGCCACACCAGCCGTACCTCCAAAAACAATAAGAACGGAAGGTATGTTGAAAAAGATTGAAAGGGGGCCGCCCTGCACGATAGCCATCAGCATCAGGCCAAAGGCTATAGCGACTCCTAAAATTGTTGCAAGATCCAAAAGAAAAGCCTCCGCTTCACAAAATGATGTTTGTTCAGTTTTTTTTCATCATATAATCTAGCGTCCTTAAAAACAATGCAAAATGCATTCCCAACTGTTTTGATTTTCTTAAAATTTCTTTGTCACTGATTTGTTGAGTTTTTATACCTTTTGTTAACAGGTTGAGACAATATGTAAAAAATGGACGAATCTTAGCGCGTCAGAAAAATGACACATGGGGGCTCGGAGAGAAAATAGAAAGAAAAGCCGAGGAAAAAAGTGAAATGAGGAATTGAAAAAAACGAAGCTTTAGTTGGAGAGATTAGGGGCAGAGAGATGCTATCTCATGATCTTTTATAAAAGTTGACCATGAGATAGCAGGGCAGGGAGAATGGGTCGTTTATAATTCTACAAAAAAATGTTTAAAAGATTGTAAAAACATCGCAATACTAGCGTTTTAAGTTGATTAATTCACCGAGAAGTTCATCAACGGTAGTGATAATTTTTGAGTTAGCCTGGAACCCTCTTTGGGTTGTAATCATTTTGACAAATTCCTGTCCCATGTCCACATTGGACTGTTCAAGAGAATTAGTAAAGATTTTTCCAAGTTCTGGGCCAGGGAGACCGCTACGAGCTGCACCAGAGGCGTCTGTACCAATAAACATATTTGAACCGACCATTTCCAGTCCGCCTGGGTTGTTGAATTTAGCAAGAACCAGATTGGAAACTTTGACCTGTTGGCCGTTGGAGTAGGAGGCAATAACAATTCCCTCTTCATTTATGCCGACATTGGTCAAATTTCCTGCGCCATAACCGTTTTGGTCCTGTGAGATAACAGTGGAGGCACTGTTGAACTGGGTTGTATCAAAGGTGAGGTCAACCCCTGTGGGAACAGAACCGTTATCCCAATCAATATCTGCAGCCAGGATTTGTCCGGTACCGTTTCCGGCAATGAGATCGTCAAGGGTACCATCCTGATTGAAGACAATTTGGCCCATGGGCACAGCCGGTGGATTTCCTAAGGGAAGTCCATTTGCATCCTCAGCAGTCCAGTGCCAGTCCCAGGTGTTGTCAGCAGCATCTTTCACGAAGTAGAGGGATACCAAGTGTTCGTTACCGAGAGTGTCAAATGTCGTGGTAGATGCTGAATAGTTAAAGGTTGCTGGAATTGCAGGGTTAAAGGCTAAGAGAGGAGGTACTTCACTGGCATCAAGGTTAGTGTTCAGGATTATTTCATCCGTGACTTTGGCTGGGACCAGACCCACATTTGCGACCTGGATGTCAGTGGGATCACCTGGAATGACATTGCCATCATCATCAAAGGCCTTTCCCTGGACATGGAACCCTTCGGGGTTTACCAGAAAGCCCTCTGCGTCAAAGCGAAAGGCACCTGCTCTGGAATAAAAGGTCGTGTCGTTACCCACTTCTTTGAGCATGAAGAAACCTTCACCCTCAATGGCCACGTCGGTGTTTGAGGCTGTGGCTTCAAATGTACCCTGGCTGAAGACATTGTCAACTTTGGAGATATTGACACCACGTCCGACCTGGGAAGAGCCACCCGAACCGGAAATATTGCTAGAAAGGAGATCGGAAAAAACTGTTCGTGCCCCCTTGAAACCGAGGGTGTTGGTGTTGGCAAGGTTATTGCCGATTACGCTCATTGCCTGTGAATTCGTGTTGAGTCCACTTACTCCGCTGTAAAGTGCACTGGTGATACCCATAAGTAAATCCTCCCATTTGGTCTGGATGATGAAATCAGTTTGCTACTTCTATCCTTCTAAGTAGTACTGGAGTTGTTCTCGTGCGATCTGATCTTCATCCTTGGGAACAGATTCTTTAGTAAAAAGCGAGGGCGCCGTCCTGGCGACCTTGGTGGTATCTTCCGTGGAAGTACCTGTTTCTTCAATTGTTTGTTTGTTTGCTTCGTAAGCGGCAAGGATATTTGAAAGGCTGACTTCACCTGCCTGAGTATAAAGGGTAGCCTCTCCTGAACCGGAGTCAAAATCAATACCGGTAACCATTGATCGAACCAAAGGAGAGATGGCGATGGATGTTTCTTCCCCACCAGCATTTGCCTGAAGAACGATATTGTATTTACCATCTGGAACAGTATCTTCTTGACTGTCCAGGCCATCCCATTCCAAAAAATGGTTCCCCGCTTCCAGGTCAGTGGGGGTCAGTGTTGCAACAGTAGCACCATCTTGGTTTTGAATGGTGATAGTGACTGAGGATGCGGTGCCGTCAAGCTGATATCCTATGTCGACAGGAGTTCCGTCAAATGCAAACTCACTCTCCTGGTAGACCACTTCTTTACCGATGAGGTCTATGGATGTGAAGCGATCGGAATCTATTTGTGCATCAGCAAGTTCAGTCATACTTTCATTGAGGTTTACTAATTGCTCAAGAGAACTGAACTGCGCAAGCTGGGCGGTGAATTCAGTGGGATCGTCAGGGTTTAAGGGATCTTGATTTTGCAGCTGGGCAACGAGCAGGGTGAGGAACTCTTCTTTGCCCATGATCTCATCTTGATTCGAGGCGGTAGAAGACTCTGCAGGTGTAGTACTGGGGAATTGATAAATTTCTGAAATATCACTCATCGCTTTTTCCTTTCCACTGAAATTCTGAAAGAAACAGATGTCAGCAAAGATGCTTTTTTTATTTTCATGCAGTTACGTTGATACCTGTATTGTCTGTACTTGAACTTACTGATTCATCAATGTTGTCTAACACCAGGCCAAAAGATTCTGTTTCTTTGGCAGAAGACTTGGTGAAGGAAAATTCTTGTTCCTGGGAAGTAAAATTTTCATGAAAGAGTTCCTGCTGTCTTCCACCGTCATTATCCATTGTTATTTCAAAGGAATCGATAGAAAAACCTTGATCTTCAAGTGCAGCTCGCAGGCGAGGCATGTTTTTTTCCAGTGTTTCAAGAACTTGTTGGCTCTGGGCGACGATGTTTGCCTTTATCGAACCTTCTTTCACCAAGATATCAACCTTCAACGCACCTAATTCTGCAGGGTGAAGCTGCATGGTAAGTTTACTGGTTTGCAGCCTTGGGTTAACATTGAAACGTTGGACCAGATGATTGACTATTTCATGCTCGGGGATAGTTACTTGTGCGCCTGGAGCAAATTTTCCTTCAACACTTACCTGGCCGGGAGTGGTCGGCGTCAGGTTAGAGTGTAATCCGGGGATAGATTCTTCAGTGTTTGTGGAAGATAGGGAAAAACTGACTACGCCGGGTGCAGGTTGTGTTACGTTCTTATTTTGTTCTCCGGCAGTATGTTGTTCAGAGCCGGATTGTTGAGACTGGCCACCTGATGTATTCTCTTTGCTGTTGGCATCTCCCATTTTAGCAGAGATATATTGTCCGGTAATATCTTGGCGGTTTCCCTCCAGCTTTACGGATTTATTTGGCTCAATTCCCTTTACCTCTTCAATCTCCAGGGCCGGCACTGTTTGCTGGGCTTGAATTACACCATTCTTGGTACTCAGCAATGCAGGACTTGACAGCTTCTGCAGTTCATCGATTTGTGCTTGAGCAGCAGTGACTTGCTGCGTAGTGTTTGTAATGACTATTGGACCTTTATTTTTTCCTTCATTCAGAAGTTGCTGGATCTGTTGAAGCAGTAATGTTTCAGACTTTGAGGAAGGATTAATGTTTTCTTCAGGTCCCGATTGAATTAAGGGGGCTGATGCCTGCAGGGCGGCTTGAGTTTCACCCTGTGCAGGAGGTATTGTGAAAACTGGGAGTTGAGCTGAGTCTTGTTTGGAAATGTTTACCTGTTCTGCTTTGGCAAGTACCGAGATCTCAGGAGTAGACTCCGGATTGACGACAATCGGTGTCTGTTGTGACTGTTCTAATTTGATAAATATTGGTATCTCTGAGTCTTGAGATACTTGAAATAATTGAGGTAATTGAGATACTTGAGATATTGTATTGTCAGATATGTCTGTCTCGTCTGTGCCGGTTATTTGAGAATCTTCCGGGGATTCTGTTGTTAATTGAGATGGATTGCTCGGTGCTTCTTCTACCTGCTCAGTGTCAGTAGGTGCAACAACTTGCTCGGTATCAGCAGATGCGACTTCTTTATTAGGTGTTTCGCTACCTTCCTGCTTATTGATCGATTCATTGAGGAGAGGGGCGAATCCTTCCTTACTGGATTCTGATGTGTTTTGCCGATCCTGCGTTTGAATTGGTTTCTGTGCAGGAGCATTGGGGGCGAGAAGGAAGGTATCCATATATTAATTACTCCATCTGTAGGGTCGAAAATGTAGTGCTAAGTTGTGCTGCTTTTGCTTTATCCATTTGGTCAAGAATTTTTGCAGCAGATTTAACCTTCATATTCGCCAAGAGATCTGCTGCGAGCTGCAGATCAAGGTTTCCCAAGGAAAGAGCAGCCTTGGCAGGAGACATTTTGGCATAAATAAGGCTTAAATCTTTTATTTTCTTGAGCTCCTCAACATCTTTTTTAGCCATTGAGGCATCAATACTTTTCTGTATTTCTTTTAATTCGTCTAACTTTCTGTCCATCTGTTCAAGTTTCTTATCGACTTCCACCTTAAGAGTCTTTAGCTCCTTTTCCTTGAGTGCCAGTACTTTTTTTTCTTCTTCAAGGTTATCGCGTTCATTTTGAAGAATGGAATGGATTCTTCGTTCTTCTACGGATGCAAATGATTTTTCTTTTTGTTTTATGGCGGCTTTTTCCACAGGTGCCGTTTCTTCCGCTTTTTCGACGGCCGTGAAGCCAGTGCTTGGGAAAAGTGCATTCGAGAGAAAGAGGAGGGACATGGTGAAAAGTCTGATTTTTGTATTCATGAGAGTTCCTTCTGGAAAACTATTAAGATAGGATTTGTTACCACCAAGATGGTGGAGAATTATTTTAATTTTTCTAGGATCAGAGGTTCTGTTGCTTGAATCTATTTTTATTTGCAGAGAAGGAGAGGATTGGGGAGAGGGAAGAGAGAATATGGCATTTTCTTTTAATAGTTGCCATTGTCATTCCTTTCGTGACGGAGAACAGCAATTTCATCAAGCATGGCTGCTTCCTTTTTGTTTTGATAGTTCTTCCATGCCATGTTTTGATTTTCTTTTAGTTTTTCAAGTACTTTGTGTTCTTTGCTTTTTTTCAATAAAAAGCTCTTTTCCTGTTGTACCATCTTTTTTTTACTATCGAGTTCACGGTTCGTAAGAATTATCTGCTGTCGAAGATAAGTTATCCGTTCTTCATAACGAGCCAATTCAACGGCGACTATTCCTCTTTCCTGCTTTATCTCTAAGCTTTGAATGAGAGCGTTCAGTTCTTGCTGAAGTGTATGAAGGGTTTGCTGAACCTTTTTTTCTTCAAGTTGAGCCACAACAAATTTCTGTCTCGCCAAATCCTCCTGTTGTTTTCTAAATTTAAGGATAGTACCTAAGGAAAATTGCTTTATTGCCATTAGAAATATTCAACTCAAGGTTAAGACGTACTGTTTTGTTGATCGCTTTCTCTTCTGTTCAACTGTGGAATTCCATCTTTCTCACGTTCGCTGAGAAGCTTGCCAAGTTTTTCTACGGTCTGCTTCAAGGGGGTGACCTCATCATACCCTTGGCGGAGAAAGTCATTAACAGCGTCAATTTTACTAATGGCAAAGTCAATTCCTGGATTGGATCCTTTTGCATAGGCTCCGATGTTGATGAGATCTTCAGCTTCTGAGTAGGTGGCAAGTACTTTTCTAGCTCTTCCGGCAAGTTCTATATGGCGAGGGGTGGTTATTTCTCTCATGATTCTGCTGGCGGAATTGAGGACATCGATGGCAGGATAATGGTTTCTGGCGGCTATTGTTCTGGAGAGAACTATATGTCCATCCAAGATAGAACGCACTGAATCCGCTACCGGTTCAGTCATGTCATCTCCATCTACAAGTACAGTGTAGAGGCCTGTAATGGAACCCTGCCCCTTAAATTGTCCGGCACGTTCAAGGAGTTTAGGAAGAGTTGCAAAAACAGAAGGTGTATATCCTTTGGTGGTTGGCGGTTCACCAACGGCTAAGCCAATCTCACGCATGGCCATGGCAAAGCGGGTAACAGAGTCCATCATAAGAAGAACATTCTTCCCTTGTTTGCAAAAATATTCAGCGATGGATGTAGCAACAAAGGCTCCACGCATACGTAAAAGTGGAGATTGGTCGGAAGTGACAACAACTATGACGGAACGGGCGAGTCCCTCTTTGCCAAGGTCTCTTTCTATGAATTCACGAACTTCCCTTCCACGTTCACCGATTAACGCAATGACATTGACATCTGCTCGTGCATAGCGAGCCATCATCCCAAGAAGCACGCTTTTTCCAACTCCCGATCCTGCCATAATTCCCATTCGCTGCCCGGTACCACAAGTAATCAGCCCATTGATAGCACGGACTCCAAGGTCCAGTGGTTCTGTAATGTTTCTTCTCTCCATTGGTCCAGGAGGATGGGAGTAAATTTGTTTTTCTTCATTGAGTAAAGGGATGGGATGTCCGTCAAGAGGGGTCTCCATGGCATCAATAACTCTGCCAAGCAGATTGTTGCCAACTTTTATGGTTGCGCTGGCTTTGATGACACGGATTCTACTGCCAGGCCCAAGCCCCCTCAGGTCTCCAAGGGGCATGAGAAGGGCGCGAGAGTCCTTGAAACCAACTATTTCTGCGAGGATAGGGGCGGTGTTGTCAAGTGGAGTGAGTTCGCAGAGAGAACCAACAGAAGCGTAGGGACAGTGTCCTTCAACAATGAGCCCGACGATTCGTGTAACTTTGCCCCATATACGTATGGGCTGAATGGCTTTCAAAGATCCTGCGTAAAGTGACATAAGATAAAAGAGGTTAGCTGACGTTATTTTCAGGTAATTGTTCAGAGGTCATAAGCGAGTTGCGTATCACCTTGAGTTGACTGGCCATACTCGCATCTATAGTGCATGAAGTGGATTCAATCATGCAGCCGCCACGCTCCAGTGTGGCATCCGGTTTTAATGCAATGTTGTCTAATCCACTTATTTGATTGATTATTTCGCTCTTCTTCTCTTCGATGCAGGCCAAATCTTCAGGGTTTAACTGAATTTGAAATTCGTCTGATTTGACTGCCAAATGAATTGCTTCAATTATAGTGGCTGTTATGGTTTCGCTTTGTTCGTCAACTGAGTGCCTGATGATTTTTTCGGCAATGGCGAGGACCAATTCTCTCATCTCTCCTATGGAATTCTGAAGGATGGTTTCTCGGAGACGGTCAAGTTCGTTACAGATGCAGAGTAGGGTTTGAACCCCATTTTCAAAGTCTTCTTCAGCCTGTTTTCGACCCACTATGATACCGGAATTAAAGCTTTCTTCTCGAATTTCATTGATGTCAAATGAAGGTGTTGGAGGAAGTTCTTGGGAAGGTGGTGGGGTGGTGTCTGCAGTCAGTTTATCTTCAGTTTGATCCTCTTCTTGTTCAATATCCGGCAGGGATTCTGACAAGGGAGTATCTTCTTGTTGTTCCAGGTGTGGTTGTGGTATGGGATCGGTAGATTCTGATGTGGGTTCAGTATCATTTTCCTTGACGATAGATTCCCATACCGGCTCTTTTTCGTAACACTCTTGTTCCAAAACGACTGCTGGTTTAAAGTCACTGTTGGCTTTATAAAATTTAGACAAGCTCATCAGCGCCTCCTGAACCAAGTACGAGTTTTCCTTCTTCCTCAAGTTTCATGGCAATTTTGACAATGGCCTGTTGCATTGCCTCCACTTCGGAGAGTCTGACAGGACCCATGGCATCAAGGTCATCACGTATCATGTCAGCAGCACGGGCAGACATGTTGGCAAAAATTTTCTCTTTTATCTCGTCAGAAGCAGTTTTAAGGGACAGGGTCAGTGAGTCGTTGTTTACCTCGCGGAGGATCATCTGCAGTGAACGACCGTCAAGGGCTACCAGATTTTCAAAAGTGAACATGAGTTTTCGAATTTCTTCAACCATGTCCGGATCATCTTCTTCGATATCATCTAGAATGTCGGTATCTATGTTGTTGCTGAGGTGATTCAGAAGGTCGACGACTTTGTCAAGGCCACCAACTTGTTTCTGCTCTTTTCCAGCAACAAGACCGATCTCACGATGCAGGGCATCCTCAATTCTGGCAATGACTTCTGGTGATACTTTTTCGATCTTGGCAATACGATACACAACATCTGCACGTATCTCTTCTGGTAAATTTGAAAGGATTTCACTGGCATGTTCAACATGCTGGGTAGAAAGTACCAGGGCAACAGTCTGTGGATGTTCTTTCTCCAGGAGACCGGCTACCATCCGGGGTTGCATGAGTGCAATGGTTTCCAGGGAGTGGGTTTCTGTACCGGATATAAACTGTTCCAGCAATAAATCAGCCCGCTCCTCAGACTCCAGTGAGGTGATAGCTTTCTTCGCAAATTGGTCTCCTTTAATAAAAAGACCTGCATATTCTTCTTGCGCCTCATGAAAGCTGGCAAAAACACGTTCCTTTATGTCCTCTGGAATATGATCAATGGTGGCGATGGCTCGAGTGACCTGACGAATTTCATCATCGTTTAATTCAGAGAATATCTTTGCTGTGGCCTCTTCTCCCAGGCACATTAACAGCACAGCGGCTTTATTTACACCGGTTAAGGTTTCTATGCTCATGTCTCAGCCTTCCTGGATCCAGTTTTTGATAATATAAGCGGTTGGTACCTGATTGCGCATGATTTGTTGACGCAGAGTAATGATTGAGTCTGGAATGATTTCTTCTTCAATTTCCTCCTCTTGTTCAAGTGCTGCCTGGGCTTCAAGAGCTTTACGCTCAATTTCTGAAATTGTTTGGTCTTGCTCAGTTACTTCCCTCTTCATGGTCTTGACAATGGGTCTGATGAGGAAGAAGTAGAAAAGGAGAACGCCAACAGATAAAAGTCCGATCTTGACCAGTGGGAGGTATTCGTAGAGGAGATTTTTGGGGAGTCCCTCAGCAATTAACTGCTCTTCTGCTTTTTCCATAAACGGCATTGAGGTAACATTGATGATATCCCCACGATCAGATACCAGTCCCAAGGCACTGGAAATCATAGTTTCAATGGCTTTCAGCTCTTCTGCACTTCTGGGATCAATGGCAGCTTCACTCTTATCATCTTTTGGTGGAAGAATCTTGTCTGCAATTAAGACCGAGACGGAAAGGGTCTTAATAGACCCCACAGGGTTTATAATTTTACTGATGGATTTACTGATTTCGTAATTGATGATCCGGGAAGATTTGTTTGACGGAGGTGTAGTGACTGTCTGTCCGGCATTGTTCCCTTGAAGGTTTGATTGAACTCCTGGAATTCCACCGGTGCCCTGGTTGCCGCTACTTTCTTCCTGAAGTTGTTCACTTCGGATAACAGGTTCTTCTGCGTCAAACAGTTCTTCTGTCTTCTCGACCTTGGCAAAATCCAACGAGGCTGTAACTCTGACCATTGCCTTGCCATAACCCATTGTTTTGTCAAGGAGGTCCTGAGCTCGCATTTCGAGACGATGTTCTACTTCTTGTTGGAAGGCGAGCATGTCCACGGAAATTCGCTGTTCGTCTTTTTCATCGTCCATACCCTCAAGTATTTTTCCGTTGGCATTGATCACCGTCACATTTTCCGGGGAAAGGCCGGTGACAGAGCCGGAAATGAGATGAATAATGCCCTGAACCTGTTCCTTGTCAAGGGAA
>JAQYVF010000136.1 GCA_030145625.1 Desulfocapsa sp.
AGCAAAGATGTTCCTATGATTGATATTCAAACAATCCTAAGACACAAGAATTTGGCGACAACTGAAAGGTATATAAAAAGGATAAAAAAAATCCGGGCAACCTTAGAGGTGTTACCCGGATTAAAAGAAAGGCAACCAAATGGGCAACCAAATGGCTATGTCGAGAATATAAGAACAGCTAAGTAGCTGATATTTCATGGTGACCCCAAGGGGAATCGAACCCCTGTTTACGGCGTGAGAGGCCGTCGTCCTAACCGCTAGACGATGGGGCCATGAAGTGGCTGTTTATTTACATGACCTGGGAAATCTTGTCAAGGATTTGTTAAAGCTTTTTATGAATTATGTGATGATTCTTTCACGGAAAATCTTCTTTCTGTCAGGGTTTATGCGGCGGCTATTTTTTGGCCATATTGTTCACAGACAGATAGTTTTTCCGGGTCCTGTTGTATGGCAGTACGCGGTTCCACGGATTTGATCAGGAGTGGCTCACCGTATTGGAGTTCCAAGGTGTCAAACAGACACTGGGCAGAGAGAATGGGCCCGTCAAAAAGCTTGTCGCCGGCAGTTGCTGCACAGGAAAGAAGATATCCTGTGCGTTGTTCATTTTTACGAAATTCCTGGCCAAGGAGATATTTTCGGGACCATCTTGCCTGGCATCGATCAATGTAGGCTTTGATCTGGGCTGTGAGTGCGTAAAAATAAATTGGACTGACAAGAAAGAGACGATCCGCTTGGTCTGTCTTGTCGTAAAGTTCGCTCATGTCATCTTTTATAATACAGTTGCCGCTGGTATTGCATCCGCCGCAGGCCTGGCAGGGAGAGATGCTTAGTTTGTTCAAGCGGACATATTCCACGGTATTGCCTTCTTTTTTTAAGAGTTCGGCAGCAACAGTCTGGGCCATGGTCTCAGAATTTCCGTTTTTGCGAGGGCTGCCTAGGATGAACAAATTGTGCATGTTGGGTCTCTCCTTATTTTTCTTTGCTCTTTGTTTCTTTCTCAGGGATGCGTCCGAATTGTTCGCACTGCTCATGTAGCCAGTTGCTAATTTCGCTGGTGAGAAAGCGAGGCGCACAACGCCAGGCCCAGTTCCCCTCTTTACTGCCGGGGCTATTCATTTTGCAGTCACTGCCAAAGCCGAGGACATCCTGAAGAGGGAAAACGGCCAAACGACTTATGGAGGAAAGGGCCAGATAGATAAGGTCCTTATGGATATCATGGCTGTCTCGCAGGGTGCGGTTGCAAAATTGCTTGACTGTTCTGCGCCGGTTGTCGTCGAGTTTATCGCTCAAGAACCAGCCTACTGTGGTGTCATTGTCATGGGTGCCGGTATAGATGACACTGTTGGGAGTGGTGAAATTATAGGGAAGAAAGCTGTTTTCCCTGTTCCCGTCAAAGGCAAACTGAAGGATTTTCATTCCGGGAAAGTCCAAGGTGTCACGCAGGGCAATGACTTCAGGTGTTATCTCACCCAGGTCTTCTGCAATGATTTCCAGGGGGCCAAGGGATTGATAGATTTTGTTGAAAAAGCTGACACCCGGACCTTTGACCCACTTTCCCTTCATTGCTGTTTTGTGAGCTGCAGGAATGGACCAGTAGGCCTCAAAGCCGCGAAAATGATCGACGCGGGCGATGTCTACTGTCTGAAAGACTGAACGAAAACGTTCCGTCCACCAGGCATAAAGTTGTTTTTGTATTTTTTGATCACGGCTGTTCCAGCGATAGAGTGGATTTCCCCATCGTTGACCGGTTTCGGAAAAATAGTCAGGAGGGACACCAGCCACTTTGGTAGGGCGATAGGTTTTGCTGTTAAGAAAAAAAATAGATTGGTTTGCCCAGACATCGACACTGTCCCAACCCACGTATATGGGGATGTCACCAATAAGTCGAATTCCTTTTTTTCTTGCGTTTTGCCGAAGTCTCTGCCACTGACTGGAGAAGATGAATTGCTCAAAGGAATAATAGGTGATTCGCTCAGCGTGGAATTTTTCTTTTTCTCTGAGAGCCGCTGGATTACGTTCGGCGAGTTTTCGGGGCCAGTCAAACCATCCTTTTTGCTCGTATTCTTCCTTGAGAACCATGAAGAGGCAATAGTCACGAAGCCAGGATGTCTTTTTAACAAATTGGAGAAAATCCGGATCATTCTGATCAAACCTTGTAAAGGCCTGCTGGAGAATGATATTCTTGAAATGAGTAACACTCTGGTAATCGGTAAGATACTCTGAAAATCGAGGTGCTTGAGCAAGATCACCCTGGTCGATGAGTCCTTCCTCCATAAGAAGATCCAGGGAAATGAGGAGTGGAGAGCCGGCAAAGGCGGAGGTGCTCATATAGGGGGAATTGTCAAAAATGGGGTTGGTTGGGCCTGTGGGGAGAAATTGCCATATGCTTTGCCCTCCATCCTTGAGAAAATCAAGAAAGGCGTATGCGGAGTGACCAATATCACCAATCCCATGAGGAGATGGAAGGGAAGTGATATGTGCCAGGATGCCGCTGGCTCGGCTACTTAAAAATGTTGTCATGATGCACCTGGGAGTGAGGATTGGTACAGGGAGGTTTGGCCGAGGGTAATATTGAACAGGGACTATGGGATAATGAAGTGGAGGAATATGTCTATACTCGCCACTTTAAAATTCCTGCCGCTATTATCCTCTTCAGATGAAAAATCATAAGAAATGTATCTGGCATTAATTAGATACATTTTGTCAATCACTTTATCATCTGCAGCGGTGATTGGCAATCTTGTCAGTTTGCTTTTGCTTGCTGGTCATTTTGGTAGCTATTTAAGCGATAAGTAATTGCAATTTGCAAGTGATCGGTGTACCATATGATGTTCGGAAGGATTTGTATCGAGGCGGCGTAGTTGCTGCCATTTTTTTTGTATACACTATTCTTTGTTTTTTTTGCAAATATAAAAATATACATGTCTTTAGGGAAATTAAATTTTTCGGCATGTTATTTCTTTTTTCTTCACATTGGTAAAGGAGCAGATTCCTGGTGCTGGCTGAACTAAAAGATAATCTCCTCAAGGCAGGGAAGTCCAAAGGATGTATCAGTTTTACAGAACTGAATGAGTTGCTTCCTGATGAAATCAAAGACCCCTCTGCCATTGAAAAAGTATTCAACTTTCTGGGGGCAAATAATATAGAAATTGTCACTCTGGAAGAAAAAACAGGTGAGCAAAGAACCCTATCCGGTGAGATATGGAAACAGCCGGACGAATCTGATGGGACTGATACGTCTGACAAAGCTGCTGCGATTCCCGATGATGAGCCCCATGACGGAGAAGAAACTACCACCACCTATCTCCGTGAAATGGGACGTTTTGATCTCCTGACTCCGGAAGAAGAAGCAAAATATTCAAAGACCATCCGTCAAGGATTCGACTCTATCATCGAGGCAATAAGGCTAGATAATTCGGGAGTCAATGAGCTCAATCTTCTGAGAACCCGCATCGCCTTATGGGAAAAGCGAGATCCCACCTTGAAGCCCAAAAAACAGCAGCTCAACTTCATGCGCTACAGTGTGAGCAGTGCTTCTAAAAAATACCCGGATTCACAGGATTTGATTCGATTGCAGACCAAAATGGAGGCATATTCCCGTTCCATTGAAGTCGCAAAGGATTGTATGATTCGTGCCAATCTGCGCTTGGTGGTTTCTATTGCCAAACGGTATATGCATCAAGGCTTGACCCTTGCCGATCTTATTCAGGAGGGAAATCTTGGCCTGATGCGTGCGGTCTTCCGTTTTGATTATACCAAGGGAAATAAGTTCTCTACCTATGCTTCCTGGTGGATTCGTCAGGCCATTACCCGTGCCATTCTTGATAAGACCCGGACCATTCGACTCCCTGTTCATTTTCTTGAGTTGCGGAGCCAGTTTTTCAAGGCATTCTATGCACTCTATAAAGAACTGGGACGTGAACCGACGCCACTGGAGATCTCGAAGACCACTGATCTTCCCATGGATAAGATCCTCGCCATCCTCGAGGCATCCAGAGAACCGATTTCCCTGGAAACACCGGTTGGTGATGATGATTCCACCCTTGGCGATTTTCTGCCAAATCAGGAATCTCAGTCACCCTATGAGGCGGTACAGACCAGGGAACTGGCAGGTCGTGTAACAGAGATTCTTTCCACCTTGAGTGATCGTGAGGAGAAAATTATTCGTCTCCGCTTTGGTATTGGAGAAAAGGCAGAATATACCTTGGAAGAAATTGGAAAACGCTTTAATGTGTCACGTGAGCGTATCCGACAGATTGAAAAGAAGGCATTGAATCGTTTGCGGCATTCTAGCAGGCGTGACAAGTTGAAATTCTTTTTAGATTAATTAATCACAGCAAGTGAGTTAAAGGCCGGGTCTATTCCCGGCCTTTTTTTATGACTATGAAAAACATTATAAAAAAAGCAGGCTTTGGTGACATACTAGGGAAAGTAGAGGCTGGTGAACGTCTTTCTTGTGACGATGGACTCAGACTCTTTAAAAGCAACGATATTCTGGTCTTGGGGTATCTGGCCAACTTGGTGCGGAACCGGATCAACGGTGATAATGCCTATTTTATTTATAATCAACACATCAACTATTCAAACATCTGTACAAATCTCTGTAAGTTCTGTGCCTTTGGTAAAGACAAGAGTTCGGATCAGGCCTATGAAATGGATCTTGAAACGGTAAAACAGAAAGTGCGTGACCGTTTAGATGAACCCATAACCGAGATTCATATGGTGGGGGGGATTCACCCGGATCTGCCTTTTTCCTATTACACAGATTTGCTAAAAGGGATTAAAGAAGTTCGGCCGGAGGTACATATTCAGGCCTTTACCTGTGTGGAGATTGCGCATTTGGCAGGCCTTGCCGACAAATCCGTGGGTGATACTCTTGAAATATTAAAAGAGGCAGGGCTTGGCTCTATCCCCGGTGGCGGTGCCGAAGTCTTTGCCCCGCGCATTCGTGAAATTACCTGCGAGAAAAAACTTCCTGGCGATGAATGGCTGGAGGTTGCCAAAGTTGCTCATCGTCATGGACTGCATACCAATGCCACCATGCTTTATGGGCATATCGAGACCATGGAAGAACGTATTGAGCATCTTGATGCCCTGCGTCTGGCCCAAGATGAGACAAATGGCTTTCTGGCCTTTATCCCCCTTGCTTTTCATCCGAAAAATACTGAGATGGCATCCCTTTCCAGGACCACCGGTATTGATGATCTGAAAAATATTGCTGTTGCCCGCCTCATGCTCGATAATTTTCCTCATATCAAGGCGTACTGGGTTATGATCGGACCCAAAGTTGCTCAGGTTGCCCTCTCTTTTGGAGCCGACGATATGGATGGAACCGTGAAAGAGGAGGTCATTACCCATATGGCTGGTGCAGAAACGGAACAGGCCATTGGCTCCACCACCTTGGTGAAATTGATTAAGGAGGCTGGAAGGGTGGCCATTGAGCGAGATACGTTATACAACACTATCCAGACCCACGCGTGAATCGAGGCAAACCCATGCATGATCAAGTGATGAAGGATATTGAAGAGAAGGTCTTAGCAGGCGGCAGGATCAGCGACGAGGATTTTCTGATTTTGGACCAAGAGGCGGATCTCTATCAGCTCGCCTTTCTGGCCAACGCTATCCGGGAACGACTGCATCCTGAAAAAATGGTCACCTATGTTGTCGACCGTAATATTAATTATACTGATATCTGTGTTTCGGCCTGTAAATTCTGTGCCTTTTTCAAGGCTCCTGAAGATAAGACAGGGTATCTCCTTTCCCAGGAGGAACTGGAACTGAAAATTCGCGAGACTCAGGATCTTGGTGGAACCCAGATCTTGCTTCAGGGTGGGCTGCACCCTGATCTGCCCCTTGAGTATTATGAAGATATGCTTCGTTTTATGAAGAAAACCGGGATTCACGTCCACGGTTTTTCGCCTCCTGAAGTGTATCACTTTGCCACCCTCTCCGAATTACCCGTGTCCGAGGTCTTGACTCGTTTGATAGCTGCAGGCCTGGATTCTATTCCAGGCGGTGGGGCAGAGATCCTTTGCGACCGGGTCCGAAAAGCCACCGCACCACGCAAATGCAGTGCTGATCAGTGGCTTGATGTCATGGAAGAGGCCCATAAACAAGGGCTTCGCACCACAGCCACTATGATGTTTGGCCATATTGAAACAGCAGAAGAGCGTTTGGAGCATCTGCGTCGCCTGCGTGAACTGCAGGATCGGACCCATGGGTTTACCGCTTTTATTCCCTGGCCTTTTCAGCCGGATAATAGTGCCTTGATAGAGCAGGCTGAAATTGAAAAAGTCACCGGTCTTGGTTATCTGCGGATGTTGGCCTTGTCACGCATCTATCTGGATAATTTTTCCAATGTCCAGGCCTCCTGGGTGACCCAGGGACCAAAAATTGCCCAGCTTTCCCTCTATTTCGGTGCCAATGATTTCGGTTCCACCATGATTGAGGAAAATGTGGTTGCAGCTGCCGGAATCAGTTTCAGGCTTTCCGAACAGGAAATCCGACGCCTTGTCACTGATGCCGGTTTTGAGCCCAAACAGCGTGTGATGGACTACACACTCGTTTCCTGATATCCGTCGTGTCTTCTTCTCCTGTGATTGGCCAGGGCTCAGGCAACAGCAATAAATCCTGTTGCCTGTACAGAGCCCCATGGGTTGTTCCCGTCAGTTCCCCAGTTTTGCAAGACGGGGCAGTTGTTGTTGATGACAACAGAATCATAGCTGTTGGCCCTTATCATGAACTCGCTCGTCGTTTTCCTCAGTTACCTCTTGTTTCCTGCCGGGGAGTCCTTTTGCCGGCTCTGGTGAATGCGCACATTCATCTCGAACTCTCTATTTTGGGCAGCGTCCACCCTGATTCTCCCAACTCCTCCATGTGCGATTGGATCAGCGCGCTTCTGCAAAAACGTCTGGCCGCCAATCTTTCTAAGGAAGATATAGAAGTGGCAGCTGCAAAAACTGTTATCGATCAATACGCGTCCGGGGTTGGGCTCATGCTCGATATCGGAAATCAAAGCCTGCAGCGAAGAGACGCTACACCCATTGAAATCATTTCGCTTCTCGAAATGCTTGCTCCTTCCCAAAAAGCCCAGCAGGCAGTCATTGCTTCTTTTGCAGATCTTCCAAACGACATTTCTGTAACAGGACATTCTCCCTATTCCACAGGACCTGATCTACTCAAATTTATCAAGGAGAGATGCAGGCAGCAGGAAACGATTTTCTCTTTCCATCTGGCTGAGAATGAAGATGAGGCCCTGTTACTTATTCATGGAGAAGGTTGTTTTGTCAATTTTTTGAAACAGCGAGGAGCATGGGATAAGACCTATCCTGTTCAAGGAATTGACAGCAGGGGGGTGGTGGGGTACTTAGAAGATCTGAATCTTTTAGATGCAGAGACATTGTGTGTTCACTGCGTCCATCTGACTGATGAAGAAATAAGAGTTGTAGCAGGAGCCGGTGCTCATATCTGTCTGTGCCCTGGGAGTAACCGTTTTTTAAGTGTCGGTACTGCTCCTTTGGGAAAAATTTTGGCAGCAGGAGTACTCCCGGCATTGGGAACCGATTCCATTGCTTCCAATACGGTTTTGGACTTGTGGCAGGAGATGTGTATCCTGAGGCAGGAACATCCAAACGTTGATTCGGCCTCTATACTGGCCATGGCAACCCTTGGGGGGGCAATGGCCTTGCATCGTGAAGCTGACTATGGGAGTCTTGCCCCGAATCGGAGTGCGAGTTTTCTTCACATTCAAGGGAAAGAGTATGAAGGGGTAGGGGATACAAGGCAGCTGCTTGATCGTTTGGTTTCCTGTGGGCGCCCTGAATCAATTTCCAGGGTCCAGGCAGAGTTGTAGTAGTGCAGATGGTGGAGTTTCTTATGGATAAAAAAAACAATGGGGCAAGGATAGGGATGGTCAATTACATCAATACCGCCCCGATATATGAGACCTGGAAAAAACGAAAGCACCCTCAAGACTGGCAGGTTGTAGAGGCCCCTCCTTCCACTCTGAACAAGATGCTGGCAGCAGGCGAACTGGACCTCGGTTTTGTCTCTTCATACGAGTATGGAGTCCGTCCCCAAGATTATCGAATTCTCGAAGACCTTTCCATCAGTGCCAATGGTTCAGTGGGCTCAGTCTTTCTCTTTTCCCGAGTCGACCCGGCAAAGCTTGGTGGTCATACTGTGCTCCTCAGTGGACAGTCTCAGACATCCGTCTGCCTGGTAAAGGTTATCCTTGAGGAATTTTATAAGGTAAAGCCGAAGTATGTGGTTGGAGATGTGATAAGCGAGGCTGCCACTCAGGCTGATGGCGTTCTCGCCATTGGGAATGAGGCCCTGCGTCTTGTCGGGAGCAGTGAGTTTGCCTATCAGCTTGATCTGGGAGAGGTTTGGTGTCGTTACACCGATCTTCCTTTCGTCTTTGCCGTCTGTGCTGTCCGGGAAGAATTTTGCCAGAGG
>JAQYVF010000014.1 GCA_030145625.1 Desulfocapsa sp.
AATATATAGGCCACCTGGCAAAATTCTTTTCGCCCAAACTCTTCGTTATGAGATAAATTTTATCCTCGGAATATCAAGTATATGCCTACGGTAAAATTTTTCTCATGCCTCGATTTTGAACGAAAATTCTAATTTTTCAAGGTACCCTATAGAAAAAGAGGCATATCTTTCCATTCAAAGGGACAATGAAGAGTTGCTAAAGTTATTGATTTCCATAGTCAAATCACCCAAGAAGACAAACTGATTTCTCTTCACTATCAACTAAATCATGGCGCATCAGAGTAATTCTTTAAAATCAATTTTCTTTGCCCTGGGGGCCAACTCTGCCATTTTTGTGGCCAAGCTGGCTGCGGCCCTGGTGACCGGTTCCGGGGCCATGCTGGCTGAGGCCATCCATTCTTTGGCCGATACCGGAAACCAGGTTCTTTTGCTGGTTGGCTTGAAGCAGGCCAAGAGGCCGCCCACCCCCGAATATCCCCTTGGCTTTGGCAAGTCCATCTATTTTTGGTCTTTTATCGTTGCCCTCATCATGTTCAGTCTGGGCGGCATGTTTTCCATCTATGAGGGCATTCACAAGCTGCAGCATCCCGAGCCCCTGTCCAGGCCCTGGATTGCCATTGGCGTTCTTGTCTTTTCCATTTTTGCAGAGTCGGTTTCACTCTGGGGCTGTCTGCGGGAAGTGAACAAGGTCCGAGGTGACCGTAGCCTGGCCAGATGGTTTAGGGAAAGTCGGCAAAGTGAATTACTGGTGGTCTTTGGTGAGGATCTGGCCGCTCTTTTAGGACTCTGCTTTGCCCTTGTTGCCGTGGGAGTGACCATGGTCACCGGCAACCCTTTTTACGATGCCCTGGGTTCCATTGTCATCGGTGGCCTGCTTATCGTTATTGCTGTGCTCATCGGTGTTGAGGTCAAGAATCTGCTCATTGGCCAGGGTGTTGAGCCTAGTCTGAAAAAGGAAATGGTCGCCTCTCTGGAGCAAGAAGAGAAGGTTGAGCAGGTGCTAAATCTGCTTACCCTGCAATTGGGTAATGATGTGATGGTGGCAGTAAAGGCCAAAATGCAGGACTGCGCCACAGGCGATGATATGGTGGAGGCGATTAATGCCTGCGAGGCCCGTTTTCGGACCCGGTTTCCAGAGACTCTCTGGCTTTTCTTTGAACCGGACAATAAAAAATAATGTGACAGTGTTCCTGTATCACATCTGAACAGAACCAGTCTTGTGCTTATTGTAAGGGAAAGGATTTATCCGCGAACGGATGTGGTGCGGGATGCTTTCCTCTTTGCTGAGTGTTGGGGGTGGTTCGCGACTGAAGTCGCTCCTACTCGGATGGGAGTTCTGCTGTTATTGTGATAATCTGGCAAGATCTAGCAATAAGCATGTGCTGTTATGCAACTGGGATGATGTGAAATTTAAGGGAAGTGGCTGACAAAAGCTATGGTTTTTGTAGGAGCGGATTAATCCGCGAATGGAGGTGGCGCGGGCTGCTTTCCTGTTTGCTGAGTGCGGGGGGTGGTTCGCGACTGAAGTCGCTCCTACTCGGATGAGAGCAATGCTTTTGTTGTGATAATCTGGCAAGTTTTAGCAATAAGCAGATGCTGTTGCGCAACTGGGATGGTGTGTGAGTTAAGAGAGGTAGTAGGTAAAACCTATGGTTGTTGTAGGAGCGGATTTATCCGCGAATGGTGTTGGCGCGGGATGCTTTTCTCTTTGCTGAGTGTGGGGTTGGTTCGCGACTGAAGTCGCTCCTACATGTTTCGTGGTTGTGGAGGTGGGTGGTTATTCTTTGAGAAGATTCCTCAGGATTTTGAGATTGTCACGGTCTTCCTGCAGGTCTTTGCCCTTCGGGGTCTCAAGGGTCATGGGGTGGTCGGCAAAGCGGGGATCGTTGAGGAGGTTGGCAAAGCCTGACACTCCGATTGCTCCCTGGCCGATCTGTTCGTGCCGGTCGACTCGACTTTCCAGTCCCTTTTTAGAGTCATTGAGGTGGAAGAATTTGATTCGTTCAATCCCCACCTGTTTATCAAACTCTGCCATGGTTGCCTGGTAGCTCTCCTCACTGCGGATATCATAGCCGGCCGCAAAGATGTGGCAGGTGTCTAGGCAGATACCGAGTTTTTCCGGATGCTTTGAGCTTCCTATAATGGTACCCAGCTCTTCAAAGCGGCTACCAAGTCCTGTGCCCTGACCGGCAGTGGTCTCAAGGAGCACGGTGACCTGGTTTTCGGCAAGTTCAAGGGCTCGGTCAAGATTTTTGGTGAATCGGGCTAAACCTTCTTCCACGCCGTCCCCTCCGTGAGAACCGGGATGCATGACCACAAGAGGGATCTTCAGTGCTTCACAGCGCTTCAGTTCCTCTGTAAAGGCAGCTATGGATTTCTCCACCAGTTCTTCTTTCCCTGAGGCCAAATTAATCAGGTAAGAGGCGTGCGATGCCACGGGCATGGGTTGGGCTTCCTGCCAGGCTGCTGCAAAAAGGCTCTGTTCTTCTTCAGTAACCGGTTTTGGTTTCCACTGTCGCTGGTTGCGGGTAAAAATCTGCAAGGCAGCACCACCGACGCTTCTGATGTGGTCAAAGGCCAGGTGCAGGCCACCGGCTACGGATTCATGGGCTCCTAATAAAGGCATCTATTTCCCTCTATAGGCCACCTTGCAAAATTGCCTTTTCACCCAAACTCTTCGTTATAAGAAAAATATTATCCTCAGAATATCAAATATATGCCTGCGGTAAAATTTTTTTCATGCCTCGATTTTGAACGAAAATTCTAATTTTTCAAGGTACCCTACAATGATTCTTTTTGTTTCTGCTCTTTCACTGACTCCCTGTGATACGTCAGGGCTTCCTCTAACCACTGTTTGGACGGTAACTTTTTCTTATCTGCACAACGAACCTGATATTGTCTTCGTGAGAGACTGGACTTTGAGGCAATTTTATCGATAAAGTCCTCTGCTGTTTTGATTCGGCGTTTGGCATGATTGTATTTCATTTCCAGGTGTTCTCTGGCTTCGTTGGACTGATGCTCATCACCGTTGCGGATAAAAATACAGCCGCTTTCACCCAGGTAGGAGAGCAGATAATTGATTTCTTCGTTGTCTGCAGCAAGGGAAAAATTTCCAATAAATAACAATAGAAGTATTAAGGCGAGCTGGACTTTTTTCATGGTATTATTACTACGTTCGTTTCGTTGGTTTTCTCGATTGTGCTCAGCCGGAAGGTGACAGATATTGGATTATGATCCGAGGATGTTACTTGATGGACGGCATGACTGACAGGTTCCAGTCCACGATAGAGAATCTGGTCCACCGGATCACCAAAAAAGAGAGTCCGGCCCCCTTCTGCAAAATTCAGAATTTGTAACGAAAGGTCCTCCGCCAGTTGCATCATAATCTCTGTTCGTTTTTCACTCCAGTTGTTAAAATCTCCGGCCAGAATAATCGGGCCGTCATGTTTTGTTAAAATGTCCCGCAGGCCATCAAGTTGATCCTGGTAGGCTCCAGTGCCAAGGGAAATGTTGATACCATGAATATTTGCCACCAGAAGTTCATCTATTGAATCTGCGATGTTATATTTGCTGATGAGGATAGTTTTTGGCAGGGTGATAAGCGGCTCGCTGTGGCGCAGGCCACAAGTGTAAAGATCCTGTACTGTGGATGCCACCAGTACTCCCGTGTCTTCCCCTTTGTATTTGAAGGCGCTGTTTAAATTCCAGTACAGATTCTTCTCTTGCAGCATTGCCTGAAGTTCAGCATTTAATGTTGCCTCCTGCAGGAAAATAATATCTTTTCCATGACTGAGCCGAAAAAAGTCGATACCCCAGTTTTGACGCTGTTCTTTATAGATGTTCCAGTCAAAGATGGATATGGAGTCAGGGGAAAGTCCTGGTCGTGGTGGAGTTGATTGCTGCTCATCTGGAGCGGTTTCTGTGCAGCTCCCGTTGCTTCGAGTCAGCGGGGTGGTCCTTGTTGCCGAAACAAGTTGTTCCTGCACCGGGATAAATGCGCAACTGAAGAAGGTCAAACAGAGAACTGCGGATAAGAGGATAGAGGCCGGGAACCGTATAGATTTAGCCCAATTTTTTAGATTTAATAATTGCATGATATCAGAGCTGTGATTCGATGGGGAGGAGGGTCATGAGTCCTATGGCGAAACGTCGCCAGAAGCCGGTGTGCGGATCAGTTGTCCAGACTCGTTCTTCATCGTCTTCTATTCCGTGCCAGGAAATGAACTCCATGCCTTCTTCATCGGTTTGTAGGTCAAGACGAAAGGCCATGGTTTTCGTGATATAGTCAAATCCATTGGCCATGGTGTCGGCAACCTCAGGAGAGTTGACTATGATGCCAATTTCGGTGTTTTCGATAATGGAGCGTGGATCAAGGTTCAGGGAACCGACAAAGACCTGCTTTCTGTCAAAGACGAAGGATTTGGCATGAAGACTGGCCTTTAATGAACCCGAATCTCCTTTTTTTTCCTTGCGCTGCTCCTTGCTGAGAACTTTACTCATCTCATAGAGTTCAACACCCGCCCGAAGCAGACTACTACGGTACTTCGCATATCCGGCATGGACTATGCCTACATCGGTTGAGGCGAGTGAGTTGGTCAAGATACGTACACGTACACCACTTTTACTTAAATCTGCAAGAAACTTGGTGCCTGCTTTTCCCGGCACAAAATAGGGCGAAAAAATCAGAAATTCTCTCTCAAGCCCTTCAAGAAAGGGCTTGATCTGAAAAGATAAGGTGTGAGCAGGGTTTATGGTATAGCTTTGCAGCTTTTTTGGATTATCGGCAAGTACCTGGGCCTTTCCCCAATGGAATACCACCTTGTTGTTTCGTATAGTATTGGCAAGACGGGAGTTGGAAAGTGATTGCAGGTATTCTGTAACCAATTTTTGGCTATGATACTCAGCCAGCCTACGGCGACCCTTTTCGATGGCATTTTCATTGACCAGGTCCGGCCGGAGCAGGGCAATGGGATAGGACATGTCAGAGTTCCAGTACTGGTCAAATGAGGCAGATACCTCTTTTACCACAGGCCCTATGGCCAGGATATCAAGGTCGGCAAAGGCAAGGGTGGGATCTGCTTCAAAATATTCGTTGCCGATATTCCGTCCGCCTACGATGGTAGCCTGATTATCTACGGTGAAGGATTTATTGTGCATGCGACGGGTTACAGAGCCGAATCCGGTAATAAACTGTGAGCTTCGCAGTGCATTGCGGCTGAATGGGTTGAAGACGCGCAATCCAATATTGGGGTGGGCGGCAAGGGCAGACAGCGACTCATCCCGCTTTTCCAGATCCATGTCATCAATGAGGATTCGAACCCTAATACCTCGGTCGGCCGCCTTGATCAGCTGCTCGCCAAAAAGGTTGCCGGTGAGATCATTATGGATCATATAATATTGGGCATCAATACTCCGCTCTGCTCCCTGAGCCAACAGGGCTCTGGCGGTAAAGGCATCCAAACCATTGGTGAGCAGGAAAAAACCGGATTCTTCAGAGTGGTCTTTTTTCTGGGCGTTGTATCCTTTTCCTATTCTGGTGTCGGCAGTGTCCTGCAGGGCATAGCTCTTGGGGGAACTGGTATTCGGGGGCAGGGAGGAGGCACAGCCGCCCAGTAACAGCAGGGTGCAGATAATAAGAAGGTAGTGTCTGCAATGAGATGGAATCATAAACATATAAAAATGGTATGTTGAACGTATAAGTAGTTTCAATGTATTAATACACTTTCACCACAAATTCCATCTGCTCTCCCCGGATACGATTGACTACCAGAGGCCTCAGGGTTTTGCCATCTGGCCGAATGGTAATTTTCCCCATAATCCCATCAAAGTCAACAGTGTCACGTATCATGGCATTCACACATTCCCTGTCTGCGGGATCTTGACAACGGTTCATGGCCTGCAGTAAAATGGCGATTCCTTCAAAGCCGGTGGCAGGGAAAGAGCTCTTGTTGCCCTTGAAGAGTGAATGGTAAACCTTTGCGACCTTTTTCCCTGCTGGAGTCATTTCTATGGTATTGCTGTACATATCTATAGCCAGCAGTCCATCAAGATGACCAATGTCTTCCTGGTGCCGGGCAAGAACAATGGATAATAAACCGTCCCCCGTCATAACTTCGGGAGTCCATCCTATTTTTTCTGCAGCTTTGGAGATTGTGATGACATCTTCTGCTGTCACCGGCAGGTAGAGTAACTGGACATTTTCTTCACGAAGGTGTGTCACTATTATATCATAATCAACTGTCTCGGCTACTATTGGAATCACGTCGGTGATCTGGCCTTCGATTGAACGAAACTTGCGTATAAATTCATCGGCAAGGGAGCTGGAGTGAAAACTGTTTGGATTGTTGAAAACAGCTACCCGGTCAAGCAGCAGCTCATCGCGAACAAAGAGGGCGGCAACTTTCCCCTGAAAAGTATTATCAAAACAGATCTGACTGACATATTGTGTGTCTTTACTGATATCCGAGTGAGTGGCCAGTAAAACCAGTACCGGTATCTGGTGCTGGTCTGCAATGGAATTTACAGCCAGAGCTGAAGCACTGGTCGACAGAAGAATGACCGCAGACACGTTATCCGAATCTACCAACTTTCTGAAGGCCTTGAGAGTGAGTTCCGGATTGTTTTGGTCATCTTCAATCCGCAGTTTAATAGCATCGCCGTTATCAAGATAGGGATGTAGGTGCAGCGCTGTTTGAATTCCTTTCAAAGTGTCTTCTCCCAAGGCCTGTTCCGGGCCACTCATTGGTCCGATTACTCCAACTTTTATGGTGGTGCCGCTTGGTGTAATTGGCGATTGTTCTCCGCTACAACCCGACAAGAGGAGAAGGAGTAAGATGATAAGGATGAGATAAGCTGTTTTTTTCATGAGCTCCTACGGAATGAAAATAGTTTGCACTCTGATATCAAGGGCATCGGTAAAGTTGGATTCAATCTTTTTTCTCAGTTGGTTGAGATCCTTTCTGGTCAGCTGTTCACGTACCAGGACACGTACAAAAAGGAGATCCTTCTCCCTTTGCTGAACAAGATCTGCCCGCTGGACAATGAGATACTTGTCGTTGATCAGAAAGCGTTCCTGCTGCCAGTTTTTTTCAATCACTGTTGTCTCAACAAGATTGCGGTAGGAGAGATAGAGGGGGATAGTAATGCAAACCAGAAGCAGCGCCACAAAGGCAAGGCCCCGTTTGTCGCGCACCACCGGGGAATAGCCAAGTACCCGAAACGTTATGGTCGCGGCCAGGGTAATACCGATAAGGTTGGTGGAAAAAAGGAGAAAGGCCTTGCCGAAAAATGCAAGATCTCCCATGCCAAGGCCAATTCCGGCAACGGCGAGGGGTGGGACAAGAGCCACGGCAATGGATACGCCGGCCAGACTCTGGAGGATTTCTTTATGTGATTTGGTATAAGCCCCTGCTACACCGGCTACAATGGCTACAGCAAGGTCAAGCAGGCTGGGGTTGAGACGGGCCTGCATCTCCATGGTTATCGGTTTGTGGGGAAACAATAATGATATGAGGCTGGCCGCTGACAGGGCGATGAGAATACCCACAGTTATGGTCAGAATTGAAGTCTTTGAGAGCTTTGTGTCATGACGCAACAGGCCCATGGCCAGAGCAACAATGGGTGCCATCAGAGGGGCAAGAAGCATGGCACCGATAACCACAGCTGAACTGGACAGATAGAGGCCAACAGCAGCGAGCATGGTGCTGAGTACCATCAGGACCAGATAGGTGGGCTGTATCTTTGCATCATCACGCAGGGACAGGAACAGATCCCGAAAGCGATCTTCGGATGCATACGAAAAAAATGGTATTCTTCTCTTTCCTGCTTTGACCAGCTCTTTGCCTGCCGGCAGGGACTTTATCTCTATTCTTTCATCTGATTCCTTGGAATTTTTAGTTGGTTGCCGTAATCGTTCTCCCACGTTGACACGCACTGCACTGGGAATTGTCTCACAGTGCAGTGGGGTCTGGGTTGTTTTTTCTCCATCTATTGCAACCTCAAGGGGCAGATTTGTTTCAATAGTGATTGTTGGACTCTTGATATAGCCGATACTGCTGGGAATTCTTTTCCGCTGCCCACGGCAGCGGAATGTCTGATACAGAAAGGTGAAATAGTCCGTTATGGAGATGGGAGCGGTAATCACCATGGAAATCATACCATCGGTGAGAGAGCTGTCATGGGAGATGAGTCTGGAGGCCAATGTTCGTTCATGGCGTTGTATTATCATACAGCCGCTGGCAGCTGTTGTTATTTTTTTCCCACTTGCGGCAGTGAATTGAAAGGGAAGCAGTTTGAGACCAATAAGGCGCTGCAAGGCGTTCGATGCTGCCTGTACCGGATTAATATTTATTGGGGCGTCTATCAGTGGGAGTCTGCCGATTGCAGCCTTGAAGACCAGTAGTTGTTTGTTGCAGAGGATGACATCCATGATCTGAGCATTCTCTTGTAAGGCAAGATCGAGGGCGGCATCAGTTTTTGGCGGCAAGTCATAGCAGTTTTTCAGATCTTTTTGTTTCGAGGTTGGAATGATGCCGATACTGAAGTCGAGTTCCATGGCCAGCGTCAAAACTGATTTGATCGCATGCAGGGGGGCTGCAATAACAACATGATTGATTTGCAACAGGTAGTGTACCGGATTGTCGAGAAAGAGTTGCATGCTAACAGGTGTAATGTGACTGCCAAAAGGGTTCTCGACGACCTGCTTAATCAGCTCTTCTGTTTCAAAGACGTAAAGAAACAGTGCTGATTTTACATGTGATTCCATGATGCTTTCCTGTCAATATGGTTATTCTTCCAGGTTTCGGTTGTTCCATGCCATTCGACAGGCCTCTTTACCGTCGGCTGGTATTGTTCCGGAAAAGAGTCGACGCAGAGGAACATGAACCGGACTGGTGAGAAAAGAGGCGACAGTTGTTGTCAGGCGGAGTTTATTAATTCCAATGCCGAATTCCTCAAATGTGCCGGAGACGTTTACGGGGGTGGCCAGGCTGAAGAATTCCGGTCTTTTGGCTTTTGGTCTTACTTTCAGCTTGAGCTCTTCTGTCTTGAAATTAATATTTGCTTCGCCTTCGATACTCATATGAGTGGTATCCATGAAAATGGTTCGCTCCTGCATCAGTCCCTCTTCCAGAGCAAAACTTGCCACCAGGCAGTTGATGATGGATGTAGGTTCTTCATCCACTTCCGACGCCAGGGCAGATAAGAGGTTCACTGCCCACAGGTCAATAATACTTGCGTCAAAATTTACAGGGGCAAAGGCCAAATCAAAATGGCCTTTACCGTATGCAATGGTCTCTCGTAGAGCAGGGGCCGTGGAGTCCAGCTCAATATCCAGATTTAGAATACCACCCATGGTTGATTCCTGCTTGGTGCGGCGGGCCAGGATACCAAGGTCGAGATGGTCGATTATGGTGCCCAAATGGATCTGAGCCTCTGTTGCTGTTGGATAAAAGGAGAACTCAAGCTTTGCTGCCCCTTCGGCAAGATCGAGCTGCAGGGGGGCAATGGAAAAACGACCATCCTGCAAGGTAGAGTGCAGGAGGCCACTGCCCAGGGTATCTTTTCCAGAAAGGACTTTTGCCATTTTAATGGATACGGATCCGTTGAATTTGGCCAGGGATTCGGGAGAGAGTAGGGCGGGAACTTCTACTCTCTCTTCTGTGTTTTTAGGAGATTGCTGTTTGGCTTCTTCCCTGTTCTGAGCTGGCTCTTTTTCCCCTTCAGGACTCCAGTCACCAAGTGCGAAATCATTGATTTGCACGATATTGCTGACAAGCTGTACCTTGAACTCAGGTCTCTCGCCGCTGCTATTAAAACTCATATTTCCTGTTAGATCACTTGATCCGACCTTGATATCCAGGTTCGATAAGTCATAGCCGGTATCGGTGGTTGCAAATTGCGCATCAAGACTATAAGGACCAAAAGGAGGAAGATCAATCCTCAATAACTCATCAAGGCTGTTGAGGTGGTCACCTTTTAGGGTCATGCCCATATTGAAGTTATTACTGGTGATGGGCATTTTCACGGCGCCGTTGAATGAGAGTTCTGTATCTGCGCCGGAAAAGGCAATGTTGATGGGCAGTTCACCAGGGGTACTGATGTAATTGACCAGAGGCATGCCCTGGATGGCAATGGTTACCGGGGTTGCATCAATTGTTCCATCTAAATTCAGGATAATGGGTTTATCGGGTTGTGCTTCAATGTTTCCATTCAGTTCCTTGAAGGTCAGGCCGGAATCATTTTCTACGTCACCGACAATCCAGTTTCCACCTTGTAAGTTGAAATTGAATGTTGATTGGCTTACCAGCTCATGCAGGCTTGCTCCTTTGAGTTGGAGCGTTATTCCCAGCTCTTTCGTGGAGGCATTGATTCCTTCTGCTACCTTGAACCAGCTGAGAAGTGCACCGACATCCACCGCACCAATAAAAACATCAAAAGAGAGCTGCTGTTCCTTGTTCTCCTGCTCAAGCTTTCCTTTGGCAGAAAAAGGGGTTCCCGCAATGTTCCCAGAAAGAGTGAGGGGCCATGGTTGTTCCTGCGGGTGAAGTGTATCCTTGGCTTTTGCATTCAGGTCAAAACTATAGCTTTGCTCCAGTACATTTCCTTTGGCCTGCAGATGAATAGATTTGTCTTTTTTTGCCTTCCCGCTGAGCTCATCGAGTTGGAAAGTGAGGGTTTTTTCTAATACAGTGTCTTGATAGCGTATTGCAATATCTTTCAAGGAGAGTGAATCAACAGCCTTGAATGCCAGGCCATTTGTTTTTTCCTTCTGAGAAGGGACCGCGCCTGTTTCTTTTGGCTTTTCTTTTTTGTCAGATGCTGCAAAAGACCAGTTGTTCTGGTCACCTTGACGACTTTCCAGGTTGACACTGACACCCTCTGCCGTGATTTCATCGATATAGATTTCTTTTTTGAGCAGATCAAACAGCCCCAATTGTAGGCGTACCAGTTTGACGGTGACAAAGTCCGGATTTCCCCAGCCCTGTGGATTGTTAATTTGTACACTCTGCACTTCAATTCTTGGGTTCAGGGTGGGGAGGAGTTCAACGGATCCTGTTATGGTGACTTGGCGATCAAGTGCAGCTGAGGCTCCTTTTTCGACCATCGGACGAATCTTGTCCAGATTAACGGTGAGACCCATGAGGGAGACCACGGTCAGAGCACCGAGGAGCAATATAACAGGAGTCAGAACGATAAGAGTGATCCAGCGGAGGAAGGATTTCATGGGAATTTACCTCGATCTGTGGAGGAAGGGGAAGAAGAAATGTTTTCTGTCTAGACGCCTCAATTATTTGCCACGATTTTCTATGGCTGATAGACTCTTAGGTTTCATCCTGTCCTGTGTTATGTTTGTCGGATACATGCATCCCAACCAGCCATGCCACAACAACGGCTGTGAAGAATTGCCCGAAGATTGCCTCCATCTGACAAAGTGAGGCCGCTCCAGGTGTTTGGGGGGTAATATCACCATATCCCAGGGTGGTGAGGGTAACAAAACTGAAATAATTAAAGGCATGAACCCTGTTTTCCTGCATATTTTCCAACAAAATACCGCTGTAGGCACCTGGGGTTATTTCATTCAGGAGTGCATAGAGCGAGCCCCAGAAGAGACCGAATATGAGGTAGAGGCTAAAGGTTGCGTAGAGCACGTTTCGTGTCACCTTGCGTGAATGGGCAATCTGCCACACATAGGAATACACAAGAAGGCCGAAATAGATGGCAAAGAGCAGGTAGGCGGCAACCCGACTAAAAGAGATAATGTCATAGATCCCAAGCCAGTAAAGTGCTAGCAGCGGCATGAGCAGGACCATGGCAGCAGAGCGTTCCTGCTGTTTTTTCTGCACTGTATAGATCGCAACAAACATGGCTACTGACAGCGATGCATGGGCATAAACAGCGAGAGATGGATAGGGGTCAAGAAAGGGACTGCCGACAATGTAGATCAAAAGGAAAAAAAGGAGATTTCTGAAACCGTGCCCCTCAATGGGGGGGCTTTTTTTATGAGCAGTCATGGTTAGTTATCCTCAGGGACTGGTTCTTTCAACATCTTCCCCCAATCTGTTCGTTCCTGCATCTTTTCTTTAACGGCCTCGGGGACAAAGTCGTGGCCAAGACGTATCTGCCAGCCCCCGCCAAGCGCCTTGTACAGGCCGATGAAGTCGGTTGCCATCTGTCCCTGGATCTGAGCGTATTGATCCTGTTTCTGGGTCAGTGCTCTGGTGGAATCGAGAACCCGCTGGTAATCGACAAATCCTTCTTCATATTGGAGTAGGGAAAGCTCTACGGACCTACTGGAGCTTGCCACTCCCTGATTGAGGTATTTTGCTTCCCTTTGTACATAGAGAAGAGCGCTCATGCTGTCTTCTACTTCGCGGGCAGCATTGAGTACCGTATTTTGATAATTGGTGATGAGCTGTTCCAGGCGAGCATCCTGGATCCGTACCTGATTTTTTATTCGTCCATAGTTTAAGATGTTCCATTTGAAAGCCGGACCAAATGAATAGCTGAAAGTGTTTGCCTCAAAAATATCGCCGAGGCTGTTTTCACCGATATCATTGGCGCTCCATCCCAAGGAGCCAAAGAGCGTAAAACTCGGGTATAATTCAGTGACAGCGACACCTACCTGGGCACTCTGAGCAGCTGTCTGCATCTCGGCTTTGCGAATATCCGGACGTCTCCGCAGGAGGTCAGCGGGAACGCCGACAGCTATTTCAGGAGAAGCCGCTGGAATTGAACCCGTTACAGTAAGAAATTCGCTCAGATCTCCCGGTACTCTTCCCAAAAGAATGGCGAGCCCGTTGCGGTTTTTCTGCAAGGTGCTTTGCAGGTTTGGTATTGTTGCAAGGGTTGAACTCAAGAGCGTCTTTGCCTGCTGCACATCAAGTTCAGTGACAGTACCGGCTTCAAACTGATGCATGACCAGTTGCAGACCATTTTGTTGGAGTGTACTGTTTTTCCTGGCCAGACGGATGCGCTCTTCCAAGGTACGAATAGAAGTGTACGTGCGGGCTACCTCCGCCGTAAGGGTGACAAGGATATCATCGTAATCAGCGATACTTGCCAACAGGTTGGCATCTGCAGATTCAATGGAACGGCTGAATTTTCCCCAGAAGTCTATTTCCCAGCCAACATCAAAGCCAATGGATGCTGCATTGTAATAACGATCCGAGGCAGGGCCGGTGGTGCCGATGGTCATGGCGTCACCGTTCATTTCCTGCAGTTGGGGGTAGATATTTCCTTTGACCCGTCCCAGTTGAGCCCGGGCTTCAAGGATACGCAGGCCGGCAGTGCGCAGAGACAGATTCTGCTCATAGGCCGCCTGGATCAGTTTGTCCAGGGTCGGATCATTGAAGAGCTTCCACCACTCTATGCTCTCCTCTTCTGATTGCTTTTGAAAAACTGCGTTTTCTCTCTCATTCCAGCTTTCCGGGAGTTCTGCCTCTGGAGGTCTGAAGTCGGGGCCGAGCATGGTGCAGCCACCAAAAGAAAACGCTGAAAGGCCGAGAAGACAAAGGGTGCTGAGTTGATAAAATTTCATGTGCAGGGTCTCACTAGAAGTACAAGCTCCAGGGGAGTTAAGATTTTTGGTCTCAAAGTCAGATGCAGGTCGGGGCGCAGGCTTTGTCAGTCGAGGTTGGCCAGTATGAAAATGATCCCAGCCTGCTCAATTATCGGTTTTTTCTTCAATCTCATCAAGCCATGCCATAAATAAAGTATACATAATAGCAAGCACAACGGCACCGACAAAAAGACCGATAATACCGAAGAGCATCATACCACCCAGTGCGCCCAGGAGAATAACCAGCATGGGGATATCAACGCCGCGTCCCATGAGCAGGGGTTTTAGGAAGCCGTCACTTGCACTGACAAAAAGACTCCAGATAAGAAAAATAACAGCTGGGGTGGTGTCGGCAACAGAAAAGACATAGGCGGCAACTGGTGCAAGGATAAGGATCGGCGGTAATTGACTGACTGCACAGACCAGCACCAATAGAGCCCACAACCCCGCAGCGGGAACACCTACCAGTACCATGCCGATGGCGGAAAGGATTGCCTGAATCACTGCCACTCCAACAACACCCTGCATCACACCACGGATGGTGGCGGTGGCCAGGGAGGTGATTTCCGCTCCCTGCTCACCTGCAAAACGGGTAATGATTTTCTCGGAAATTGCAGAGCTCTTTTCTGCCTTGGCCAGAAATACTCCGGCAATACAGGTTGAAATGATAACCATGAAGAGTCCCAAAACACCTCCGCCCACAGAGCCAAGCAGTGTCGTGGCTGCTGCTTTAAGCTGGGGGGCGAATTGTTTCAGGGCTGCTTCCAGATTTGTTGAAGAGAGTTGCCAGGCGTGATGGATTGACTCGCCAACAAAAGGCCAGTCGGCAACGTTTGATGGGGGAGGAGGGATAGCCAGTGTCTTGTTCTCCATTTGCTCCGAGATTGTCTGCACTGTCTCAATAGATTGCATGACAAGGAGAACAGATGGGATAATCAGTGCGGCGGTGATGAGCAGAACAAAAAGGACAGCTGCCAGTGACCTTCGTCCGCCAAGCTTTTTGGCAAGCCAGGCAATAAACGGTTCCAGGGCAACCGCCAGAATGATTCCCCAGATAACCGGAATCATAAAGGGCTTTATCAGGAGAAAAGTCCAAATGACCATGATCCCGAGGATCGATAATTTTATAACCATTTCAATAATATTTTTGGTGAAAACTGTATTGCTGTCTATGGTTTCCATGGTGTCACCATTTCCCTTTATGATTATAAAATTCCAAAGTGCTTCTGCGAAAAGGCCACCCGCTCTTCAGGGCTGCGGTTTTTTCCAATTTCCAGTTCAACTGCATCAAAGCGTTTTTGCATGCCCACACCGTTTGCCATCTGAATGGCAAGCCCGGGACGGGCATTGAGCTCGAGAATCAGTGGGCCTTTTTTGGCATCAAGGACAATGTCTGCACCAAGGTAGCCAAGGTCGGTGATTTCATAACAGTGGCTGTCCAGTTAGCAGAATAGAGCTGGTCAGAGTAATTGTCGTAGTCGAAGTGATTTTGCAAAAAGTTATCAGCCGGGTATACATTAATGATCTCCTTTGTTAAGTGCTTCGAGCAGCAGGTTGGCATTAACTATCGGAGACTAATATGTAAATCAGGTGGATGCTACGGGGATGTCAAGTTTTTTAAAACATGATCCCAGAGATGTAGTTCCGGTTAGAGAATTCCTTGCCGGCAATAATCTGGCCTGTAGGGATGTCATAAATGATGGACCCGTTTTCTGTCAGGCCGATAATATAGCGGCGGAATGTGCCATCAGCTTTAATTTCTCCCCAGGGTTCGTTGTTTTGGGCTACCAGCAGTCCAATCAGAACGGAACCTTTTACATTGTAGCGTTTTGCCACAGAAAGATTTGCAATGTTGGACATCAACATTGCAAACGTTTCTTCATAGGCTGTAGGAAGTGTTTGTAAACTGTCCAGCTCCGGGACTTGTTGTTTGATGAAGTTTTCGGTCCAGTGCAGGACATCCATGAACCATTTTTCGGTGATAAACATATATCTTTTATCACCGACGACAATTTTTTTCAGGGTTGGATGTTTCTTCTGCAGCTGTCTTCTGATGAATTCGCCGTACAGGAGCTTGGCTTTGCCATCTATCGCAATTATCTCCGGAGGAGGCCCACTTTTAATTACCAGGGAGTTGTTTTTTTGAGCTCTAACATGTCCGGGACAAAGTGTAAGCAGCATCATGCAGAGCATTATTATTATGGGTGACTGGATATGTTTCAAAACAGGTAGGCCTCCTGGATGAACTGTCTGTTTGGGTACTCTTTCAGGCGTACATATTCACCATTTTGCGGCTCGATAACAAAAAATCCATCTTCAGTAACCCCAAACATCAGGGCATGCATCATCGGAGGCAGGCCGGCCCATTCTTCTTTTGCATCTACCCGCATCCAGCCAATTGTCGCTCGGGTGTCATAGTAGCCTGCTTTCCATATTCGCACGGTTGTCAGGGCGTTAAGTAACTCACTGTAGTTTTCACAGTCCCATGTATCGGCTTTGGCTTGTACATTTGTTTTTTTGAGAAGGGCGGCATAGGCTTCTAAGAGATGCTCTAACCAGTCATGACGAGGGACAATGAAGCGCTTGATTTCTTTGTTCCAGTGGAGTTCTTTAAATTCCCGGCTGTGCTGTTGAATGATATTCTTAATTTCTTCGGCAGTGATATATTGCGGAGATCCGTCAGTCTGCACGGCTGGCATAAACTCACTGGGCATTGGGAGCTCAAGGAGTTGTTCTTCTCCCGATACCCCCATCTTCGGTACTGTTAACAGTATCAGCAGAAACAAAAAACAGACTGACAAGAGCCAGTTGCATATTTTTATCAGTTTCATTATTTTGCCTGTTCTTGAAGTGAGTTGTTGTCTCAATTAACGTAATGTTACATTTCGTGAAGTCAGGCGGATTGATAAGGGTTCGCTTTTTACTCCTCCCCATCCAGACGCATACTTTTGATAATTCGATCGAGTTCACCGGACTTCCGCAACTGTTCAATCTTGGTTTCTGCTTCTTCTACTTTCTCAACACCTTCCACACCAACAATCAGAGTAATGGGTTCATCTCTGAGAGAGGCCTTGTCGGTAATGTCAAGACCATTGACGGTGATAATGGATTTCAGGGTTTTGACATATTCCATGCCTTTTTCCGAATAGCTGTCCAGGGTATCGGCAAGTGCCAGGCCACTCACGTCCTTTCCCTGCTTTCTTAAGGTTGCTCTTTTGTCTCGAAGTTTCTGATAGGCTCTATGGGTGTTGAGGTTCTGCATATAACTTCTGACTGAGTCAAATGGCCAGTCGTAGGCTGCTACTCCATAATTCCCTTTGCTGGCACGGTGCTCTTTAGGTTTCATGCCGTCACCGCTGTAGGTCCACTGACCAAACAGGGCATTTCCTTCAACTGCGAAACGGGATGTACCATAACCGCTCTCATAAGCGGTCTGTCCCAGGGCCAGTGAGGGAGGGATGCTATCCACCCGATCAAGCAGGTCGGCGATCTGTTTTTTTGGATTGTCTCCATCTTGCAGACCGTATTTTTGTGCAAGAGATTTCAGGCTGGCCCGTTCCTTTGTGCTGAGTGCTTTTCCTTTATTTACGGTTGCCTGGATTGATTCAAGCTCTTGTCTTTCTTCCATGATCAGTTCGTTGGCGAGAAGAATCAGGGGGACAATCGCGCGGTAGAAAAGTTCTTTTTTGACAGGGACAGGTATTTTTTGTGATTCTTGTTGCCAGCGTTTACTAGCCACTGCAAGTATCAAGCGTGGAACATTAAGGTCTTTGGCATGCGTTTTGGGACCCCAAAAATTTTTGCTTTTAAAGAATTCAACCGTTTTGTCAATTTCACCGGCATGAACCACTATTTCATAGCTATTGCTTTTGGCAGCCGCTGTCAGGGGTGCACCGAGCCAGATAATAGTCAATAAAATTGAGAGTGACTGTGAAAGCTGGTAAGAGGACAAAGTCTCACCTTGGAATGATTTTATTTGTATTCATAACAGTCAATCTACTCCTTCCCTTGTCGGATAGCAAAGATAATCATTCGCAAAAATGTTGTCAGAGGACGTGATTCGGTTGTGTGTAAGTAGCAATTGATTCGTTTCCTGGGAGATGAACATTTCTTCCCAGGCTGTACTGCAAGGCTAATTCACAGTTTCAGCCAGCTGCTTTCCAACTTTAAATTTAACGACTTTCTTGGCAGGAATTTTTATCTCTTTGCCGGTCTGCGGATTGCGTCCGGTACGGGCTGATCTTTCTGATAGGGAAAATGTACCAAAGCCGATCAGGGTCAGCTTGTCTCCTTTTTTTGTGGTGTCTGTCACTGCATCCATAAAGGCCTGTAAAGCGTTTGCAGCCTCATTTTTGTTGATGTCTGCAGATTCTGCGATTTGGGAGATGAGTTCGGATTTGGTCATGGGGTTTGATTCCTTGTGTTAAATTTTGAATGTATTGTTATCACACTAGTTGTCTGGGCTGATGTTTTTGTCAAAAGGTTCACGGGAACTGGCCTCGTAATAGTAACGATTCAGGTCAAAGAGCCCTGACTGAACCGGTTGATCCGTATTAAATCGGGCCTGGAACCAATCGTAATACTCCCAGAAATTTGTATTGGCCCGATTGATGCCGTACTTTTCAATCAGTTGGTCGGCTGCTTCTTCATTAAGTGTGGCCAGATTGGAAAGAAGATCGAAAAAGTCCGGCAGGTCGTCCTGTTGAATATCGAGGAAGTAGTTGGGGTAGGAACCATGGAATCCGGCGATAAAGTCGGCCTTGTCTTTTTCAGGGTTCAGTGTAGATTCCTCTTTGAACAGGAAGGCCACGTTGTCATGCCAGCGGTTGATGATCAGTGAGACGACAGCATCAGTTCCGTCGTTTTTGCGAATGCGGATATAGACTATATTGGCATTGAAATCATTGACCAGAGAGAAAAATTCGGTCCCGGGTTGAGATACGGAGCGGAAGGCCTGTAGATAATCAGCCATGGTTTCGTATTTATCCGGCAGGGGCGGATAATCAGTACCTTCCGGCAGGTAGTTGACCGGGTCAAAGCTGATGCCGGTCTCGGGCAGGATGTGATTGTTGACAAGGTTTTCTATGAATTCCTGTTTCGGATTGTCTGTCTTAAAAACAATTTTACCCGGGATCCCTGCATCATAGTAGATGATATCTTTGGGATTGATCCCCAGATACCAGGATTCAATCATGGGCCTGCGCTTTTCGGCGGGCATGAAGCCGAGAAAATAGCTTTCCCCCTCTTCTCGCAGACCATCCATATAGAGACGAACGGACAGCTGGTGGCCCAGGGTGCCATATACATCAAAGCCAGCGACCAGGGCATAGTAGATCCGCTCGAGTTGTGGATAATCCATCAGCCACATGGTGCGTGGCAGACCACCGAGGACACCCTTGTGTACTGAGGCACTGTCAAAGTGGCGATAGACGGTGAGCAATGGGGCGTCTGCTGCGCTGTTGCCCTTCCAGATGGCATCATAGCCTTGGCCCTGGTAGTTGTGGGACATGTAATATTCCTGCCTCGCCTTGTAATAAGTGTTGATTGCCTCTTCATACTTGCTGCTGAACAGGTCGATCACTCGAAAACTACTGCCCATTTCAATGGGCATGATCAGGTTATCCTTTTGGAGTTTAAGAAATGCAGGGTGAAGGACACTCAGATCGTGATCCGGATCCTGGAACATGACCCAGAAGTGATCCTGGATGACGTTTAAGGCGACTTGTCCTCGGCAGACCGGTCCGCGGATAAAGGTCATGATTATGTAGTGAGAATTGTCCAGGAGAAACTGATATCGGGAGCGTGGCGGGATCTGTTCAAAGGAGACAAATGGATTGGCACTGTCTGTTGGGTCATAGCCTACCAGATGGGGGGGCTGCAGCCACTCAGGCTTGATGAACAACTCCTTGAAGCGGTTGAGTTTGGCATCATCAAAGTCAAAGACCATGTGGGTCTTGTGGACAATGGTGGAGTGGATCTTACGAAAGCGATAGTAGAAGGTCTCCACTCCGGGAGCATCATAGGGGCGAACGGTGTCGATGAGATCAACAGGGCTGCCTGGTGGGGTCTTGGAGCGCAGCAGTTCGTAAAATTCGTTGGTGTCTGTGCCGAACTTGATATGGGCCAGGAAGAGATGCTCGTAGAGGTAACGGGCCGTCATGGCGTATTTGGGGTTCTGGTTGTTGAGAAAACTCTCCCACTTCTCGATCTCCAGGGCATCTGGGGCCATGGGCGTGGTCAGTTTTTCCTGCTCGGCAGCAGTTGGCCCTTTGGCACCCTGGGCCAGCCAGCCGGCGATCAACTCAAACTCATCTTGTTTTAAGGGGGGGAAGCCAAAGGGCATGCCGCGATTGGGGTGTTTGGATAAATAGCCGTCCAGTTCGATACTGGTGGCAGAGCAGGTCAAATCGTCAGCTTCAGAACGATATTCCCCTGTGCTCTCCGGATTTTTCATCTTGTGAGAGAGAATCTGGAGCATGAGGGAGTTGTTCAGTCCATCAGGGGCCGTGGATTCAGTGACCGTGTGAAAGTCCTTCTTGCGCCACTCCTCAGTGGAGTGGGCATCGACAAACAGGCGGGTGGGGTCCATGGTGGTCAAGCGGGTGGCGCTATAGACTGCCTTTTTACTGCCACCCCGATCAACACCTTCGTATGAGTTCAGCTTGAGCTGGCATGGTGAGTTGTAGCAGGAGTGGCAGACGGCACAGCGTTTATCCAGGATCGGTTTGATTTCATGCAGGTAGTTGACCGGGCGAGTAGGGATCTGCACCGGAATGGGTTCCGGGGCTTTTTTGGCACAGCCGGCAAAAACCAGAATAAGCAAGAGAAGGGGTAGCGTTAGATTTTTCATAGTGTTCTTTGTTGAGGTTTTTTGCCCTCACGACTGAGGAGTGACAGGCTCTGTTGGTCTGCTGTTTTGCTTTATTTCTTCATCTCTGGCCGAATCCATTGGTGGCTGTACCAGAAGTAACGACTGCTTTTTGTATCCGGGGCAGTACAGTTGTATCGTGATCGGCCTTGAGGGAGTTCGTTTCTAGTCTGGATCTTGAAGCGTTTTCCAGGTTCCAGCCACTGGATTTCCAGCTTCTTGTCGTTAAGGTAGCATGTTAACTGGCCAAGGTTGGCACTGGATGGTGCCAGGGTGACTGTCAGTTGTGGGCATTTTTCTGATGTCACTGGGTTGAGCGGTTGCTGTTCTACTACCGGCATGGCCAGAGAAAGGGCCTTTGTCCGAAATGCATTCATCTCGGCATACGCCTCTGCCACAGGGAAGCGGGGCAGGGCGCGTCTGTTGTTCAGCGAACTCACCCCACCTGAATTTTGGCCAAATCCAGTATATCCAAGGCTCTCAACAATGTCCATGAGTTCAAGGTTGTATTCGCCATAGGGGTAGGCAAAAAGAAGAGGGGCCTGGCCAAGTTGTTCCTGCAGTCGCATTTGGGCACCTGAGATCTCACTGGTCATTCGTTCTTTCCATGTCTCTAACGACTCCCCTGCTTTTTTCCTCACCAGGTAGTCATGGCTTTGGCCGTGGTTGGCAAAAATTGCCCCATTTTTCTGCATCTCCTGCATCTGCTGCCAGCTCATATAGGCTGGAATTTTCTGATCAACCACACCAGTTGCCACAAAGACCGTGAAGGGATACCCCTTGGCCTTGAGACGGGGGTAGGCCTCTTTATATACTGAGAGATAGGCGTCATCTATGGTGATAGCTATGGTCTTATCAGGGAGTGGCTTGTTGTGTTTCAGGGCCTTGACAATTTCTTTCAGAGGAAGGACGGAAAAGCTATTTTTCTCAAAGAACTCAAGCTGCTCCTGAAACTGTTTAAGGCCTATGTTGGAGCTGGGATAGCGTGATTCGCCGAAACGGTGATACATGAAGATTACTGCCTGTGCTCCTTCCTGTTTGGCCAGGGCCGTCGGAGCAGGCAGCAAGGGGGAAAACAGGATCAAGAACCATAGAACAATGAGAGTTTGCATAATCAATAGGTTGTTTGATTACCTTCCTGAGCATTTTTCTGCTTTTTTTTCTTACAGATTTTTGTTTTTCGGTTTCCCAAAAGCAAGCGTCGCTGGAATGATAAAAGCGAAAAGAAGCAAAACTATAAAGAGTTTCTTCATATGAGGCTATTCCTCTGGATATTCAGGATTATTCAAAAAAACTTATTTATTATATCAGATATTCAGATCCATACAAGCCGATATGGATATTTTGTGTCACAGTTTGTTGCTAGGGCAAACGTAATAATTTGTATTAAGCAATTGAAAAAGTATAAGCTCATGAGAGATTCTCAAAAAATATAATTTATTTCTATTTCTCACTTGCGTAATGAAATTTTATTTACCCTTCATTGTTGCCCTGCAACTGGTCGTCTTGTTTCCCTCTAACAGTTACGGGCTGCGTCTTTATACTCAGGATGATTATCAGGATGCCCGGGATAAGGCTGTGCGGACAGCCCGAGAGGGCGATTATAAGAGTGCGCTGGTCAGTCTCGGCCGACTTTTAGAACTTGAACCAGATAATCACGGTGCGCTCAATGACTATATCACTATCCTGATATGGGATGAGCAATATAAAAAGGCATTGGTGTTTGTACCGAAACTGGATTTACACGAATTACCGGAATATGTTCTTCGTTCATTAATCATTGCTGCTGACAAGGAAGATCAGTCAGGTATCTCTGACAGACTGGTTGCAGCATACTTCAGTCGTTATCCGGTTGTGCCGGAGAATACCCCTGAAGGGATTGAGGGGAAGAGTGCCTATGAGATGGCTCAGCTTACCTTTCGGGTTGGGATGCCTTTGACCTCGCTGAGTATTTTGAAGGTTCTCAATGAAACAGATCCTCAGAACCAGAAGATCCTGGCAGAGTATATTGCAGTTCTCAGTATGGAGAAACAGTATAAAAAGGCATTGGATCTTTTGCCGCAGCTTGACCTCCTCACTGCACCGGAATTTGCCTTTGCTGCCTTGATTAAAAGTGCCAGGAAGCTTGGCCGGGTTGAGGTGGAAGCTAAACTGCTCGAACACCTTCCCGGTACAAGTTATGCATTACGTCACTATGCACAGGAAGGCTATGGGGCGGTTACTAAAGAAAATCATGAAACGAGCTTGCAGAGTCTTGCAAGGTTGTTGCAGCTTGAACCGGACAATCACGTTGCATTCAATGAGTATATCACTCTCCTGATCTTGGATAAACAATTTAACAGGGCCCTGGAGCTTCTTCCTCGGCTCGATCTGTATAAGACACCGGAATATGTCTTACGTTCTTTGATTATTGCCGCCGAAAGAGAAAAGCGGGAGGATATATCGGAAAAACTGATAGCAATATACTTTAATCGCTATCCGGTGGTTCCGGCCAATACCCCTGAGCAGATCAAGGGCAAGACTGCCCGTGAGCTTGTACGTGATTTGAATCGACGCACTATGCCTCAAACCTCTAGGGAGATTTTAAAATTTCTTTATAAAAAAGATTCTCAGAATCAGGCGGTTCTGGCAGATTATATAGCTGCTCTCAGCAAGAACCGGCAGCATGAAGAGGCCTTGGCGCTTTTGACACAACTGGATCTTTCCAGTGCACCGGAATTTGCTTTTGATGCGCTTATTGAGAGTGCGGAGCAACTGGGAAAACCAGAAATTGAAGCAAAAATACTAGCCATCTATCGGCAACGTTTTTCAGCCCCTTCCGGTACAGCAAATCCTGTTGTTCCGGTTCCCGGTCAAGAAATAATCCATAAAAGCAAGAAAGTAACACCTCAGAATAGTTCTAAAACAAAGCAGCCAGCAGTTACTTCTTCTTACGAAGCTCGTATCAATCAGGCTCAGCGGTATCTTCGGGAACAGGACTATGAAAAAGCCGAAGCGATCGTTTTGCCTATGTATTATGCCGGTGTAAAAGATACATCCCTGCTCAACACCTTGAGTCAACTTTTTGATGTGCAAAAGAAATATATGGAGGCTGCATATGTCTACCAGCAGCTTCTTGAGCTTGAACCAGGCAATGGTGGTGTGCGACGTCTTCTTGTACTTAACCTGTTTTATGCCGGGGCTCCCTTTCGTGCCTTAGCATTTTTGCACAAAAAACCATCGCTGCTCAGTACGACTGAAACCAATAAAATTTTCATTGATACTCTTGCCTTTGGTCTGCGCTGGAGCCAATATACCCAGCCTCCAGGCACAAATCGTATGGATGAGTTGGATAAAATTCTGATAGAAATTGAACGCTCGATCCAGAAGATGCAGGAGCAGGATGACAACTATAATCTCACTCGTCTGCAAATGGATTACATCGTTGCGCTCCGAGAAAGAGGGCGAAGTGAAGAGGTGATTGGACAGTATAATGTGTTGCTTTCGCAAGGTAAAACTGTTCCCGATTATGTCCTTCGTGAGGTGGCCAGTGCCTATCTTGACCAACAGCAACCTGAACATGGCAGAGATCTTTATCTGCAGCTCCTTAAAAAAGATCCACACAGCTTTGAGCTGAAACAGGCCCTCTTCTATGCCTATTTTGATAATGGAGAGTATCAAAAGGGACTGGATTTGGTTCGCGAACTGGAAACAGCCACCCCGGTGTGGCGAAAAGATCACTCCGGTGACATCGTTAAAGACAACAATGAGAAACTGCAGGCCTCCATTTTGATGGCAAATGGGCTTGCCTACAGTGATGATCTGGTGGCAGCCCAGGGGCATTATAAAAAAATGGTCGCCATTGCCCCTTATAACCCGGAGCTGCGTGACAATCTGGCAATGGTTTACCGCTGGCGAGGTTGGCCGCAAAAGGCCTATGAGGAAATTGCCATCGGTAAGACCATAGAGCCGGATAATCTCTACCTTGGTATCAGTAATGGTAGAACATTAATGGAACTCTATCGTTTTCGGGAGGCAGAAGAACAGCTTGCCCGGGTCTATAAACAGGCACCGGAAAATAGACAGGTACAAAGATTTCAGCAAGAGTATCACTTGCGAGATAAAAGAGAGTTTCTTATCTGGGTGGACAGTGGTAACTCAGACGCAGATGCAAGTGATCAGGGCAGTTCGGATTTCACTGTTGAATCCTATTTGTATGATAAATTTTACCAC
Source organism: Desulfocapsa sp. (assembly GCA_030145625.1). Classification (GTDB taxonomy): domain Bacteria; phylum Desulfobacterota; class Desulfobulbia; order Desulfobulbales; family Desulfocapsaceae; genus Desulfocapsa. The sequence continues at coordinate 24,639 of JAQYVF010000014.1, forward strand.
TACAACTTTCGTCCCTTTGTCCATCAATACTTTACCAAATCAGATTTTACGGAAGGAACCGGACGGTATGAACGGATTGGTGTCGGCACGGAATATAAACGAAATCGCAATTCTTTTGGCGTTGAGCTGAACAGCAGTTATTCCGGCAGTAGTGATGCAGGTTTTTCCTTTCACAGTGAACATGATCTGACTGATCAGCTGCATTTGAGTCTCGGCTATGATTCTTTCAGCACAAACATTCCTGTCCGGGCCTATTTTCATGATATTCGCGGGCCCGGTTACAAGGTCGGCGCAGCGTATCGACTGCATGAATCCACCGTTTTTGCAGCCAATTACGAGTACTTGGATTTTTCAGATAGCAATGAGCGCAATAGTTGGTCCGTGTCCATGCAGCAGCGGATAATGAATCTGCCCAGGTTTAAGATGATCCTGGTTCCCTCGTTCTATCAATCGATAAACAGCCAAATTGACGCCCCTTACTTTAATCCTGAAGAGGATCAATCTGTGAATCTCAGTATTCAAAATGAGTGGCTCACCTATCAGCACTACGACAAATCATTCAAGCAGATTCTGGAAGTCAGCGTTGGCCGCTATTATCAGAAAAATTATGGCACAGATTCAATAGCTGCACTGGTTTATCAACATCAATGGGTCATTGATAAGCACCTGAATTTTAACTACGGTGTTAAATTGAGTCACAATTACTACGATGGAGAAAAAGAGAAACGACTGGCCGGTTTTGCGTCTTTGGGTTGGATCTTTTAACAGTTGAACCCTCTCTCTGAATATGCTCATGATTAAAACACTTTTCATCCTTATTATCTGTTTCCTGCCTCAGTGTGCCTTTGGTTCGAGTGATTTTACAGCCATCTGCTACCATGATGTGAAATCCATTGATCAGGGTGATCTGGATCCGGATCAATATGCTTTGAGTCCTGAGAACCTGTTGGCCCAATTTGAGTGGCTTAAGGTCAACGGTTTTCAACCAGTCAGTGTTGATGATCTGCTCCAGGCGCAAAAGGGTGTCAAGCCATTACCGAAAAAGGCAGTGCTGCTGACCTTTGATGATGGATACCTGAGCTTTTACACTAAGGTTTATCCGCTCTTGCGTCTCTATAACTACCCTGCGATATTTGCCATAGTTGGCAGTTGGCTCGATGTTGCAGAGGGAAAATATGTACAGTATGGCAATAAAAAAATAGCAGGCAGCTATTTTCTGACCTGGCGGCAACTCAAGGAGATGCAGGATTCCGGATTGGTTGAAGTTGCTTCCCATAGCTATGCTTTGCATGTCGGTATCCAGGGCAACCCGCAGGGAAACAAACAACCGGCGGCTGTCACCAGGCACTATGTGAAATCAGGTGGATATGAGACGGATAAGGAGTATCTGGCCCGTATCCGGGTTGATCTGGCCAGGAATTCTGCCCTTATCGAAGAACGTATTGGTAAACGGCCACGCATTATTGTCTGGCCCTATGGTGCTTACAGCAAAGAAACAGTTAAGCTTGCCGCTTCTCTGGGCTTATCTGTCAATCTTACACTGGAGGAAAATCTGACCAATGACATCGATGACCTGACACGGATTCATCGTGAACTCATCATCGCCAATCCACCGCTTAGTGATTTTTCCTATATGCTCAATAGCATTGAGTCACCGGATCCAATACGTATGATCCATGTTGATCTCGATTATGTCTATGACCGGGATCCGATTCAGCAAAGTAAAAATCTTGGTCTTCTCCTCGACAGGATAAAGGCGTTTAACATCAACACGGTCTACCTCCAGGCCTTTGTTGATGGAGATGGAGATGGCAATGTTGATGCGCTTTATTTCCCTAACCGTCATTTACCCATGCGGGCCGATCTTTTTAATCGGGTTGCCTGGCAATTGAGGACCAGGGCCGGGGTCGATGTCTACGCCTGGATGCCTGTGCTGGCCTTCGATTTTGGGGAAGAGACCTATACCAGGCTGGGAGTGAAGGAGTACAAAAAAGGGCAGGTCCAAAATGCGACTTCTCCCTACAAGCGACTCTCGCCTTTTAATAAAGAGTCTCGAAAAATCATTAATGAAATTTATGCGGATCTTGCCAAACATTCCAAATTCTACGGCCTGCTCTTCCATGACGATGCCTATTTCAGTGATTTCGAAGACTTTGGCGATGGTGCCATGCAGTGGTATGGTTCTCAAGGGATAAAGCAGACTCCTGCTGAGATTCGAGCTGACCCAGCCTTGATTCAGCGTCTGGCAGAGATCAAAACCGACTACCTGATAGCCTTCACCAAAGAGCTCAGTGATACCGTTCGTTTCTACCAACCAGACATCAAGACTGCGCGTAACATGTATGCCTTGCCGGTCATGCAGCCGGAGAGTGAACAGTGGTTTGCTCACAATCTGGAGAAGTTCGTGGAACATTATGATACCACGGCTATCATGGCTATGCCCTACATGGAAAAGGTCAGCAATCCGGACAGGTGGCTGGCACAACTGCTGGCAACGGTAAAAAAGAGAATTCCTCCCTTTGCGGCAAACGATCCTGATAAAGCAAATTTCAGTAAAGTTCTTTTTGAATTACAGGCCATGGACTGGGAGAAAAAGAAGTATCTCAAGGCTGATGTCCTGGCTAGACACATACGATTTCTCCTGGAAAATAATGTGAACAATATAGGATATTACCCTGATGATTTCCTGGGCAACCAGCCTGATCTCGAGACTGTCAAGGCTCATTTCTCACTCCGGACTTTTCCCTTTACCCGTCGATAATTCCTATGATATCAGCCGATCATCCCTTTGTTGCCGGACTTCTCTCCTTTGCCTTTTATTACCCTTTTTTTATGGCATTTTTCTGGATGATCGGCGGTATCTATTACCGCGTACACTGGGAAAATCAAACCGGACGTGCTCTTGATGATCCTCCGCTAATGAAAAATGAACCACCCGTCTCTTTGCTGGTGCCCTGCTTTAATGAAGGCGATAATGTGCGTGACACCATAGCGTTTTTGGTCAATCAGGACTATTCCGAGTTTGAAGTGATTGCGGTGAACGATGGCAGCAGAGATAATACCGGAGAGATCCTCGACGAGTTGGCTGAGGAGTATGACAAGCTGCGGGTGATCCATCTGGCCAGCAATCAAGGGAAGGCCACGGCCTTGAATGCTGCGGCCCTCATGGCCAATCATGAGTACCTGCTTTGCGTTGATGGTGATGCCTTGCTTGATCGTCATGCCACACGCTGGATCGTCAGGCACTTCAGGCAGGGCTCAGACGTGGGCGCGGTCACAGGCAATCCGCGTATTAGAAATCGTACCACCTTGCTTGGTAAGATTCAGGTGGGAGAATTTTCTTCCATCATCGGTATGATCAAACGGGCTCAGCGTATTTATGGCCGCATCTTCACCGCTTCAGGAGTGATTGTTGCCTTTCGTAAAACAGCCTTACATGAGATCGGGTATTGGAATAACGATATGCTCACCGAGGATATCGATATCAGCTGGCGCCTGCAGCTCAATAACTGGCAGATCCGTTATGAACCTAATGCCTTGTGCTGGATTCTTATGCCGGAAACCTTTCGCGGTCTGTGGAAGCAACGGCTTCGCTGGGCTCGGGGGGGGGCGGAGGTGATGCTGCGTTATGGCAAACATCTTTTCCTCTGGCGATCACGAGCCATGTGGCCAATCTTCTGCGAGTATCTTATGAGTGTGTTGTGGAGCTTTGTTATTGTATCCATTCTCTTCATCTGGGTTATAGAGCATTTTGTGGCAGTGCCTGAGTATCTGTATATTCGCAGTATCCTCCCGGGTTGGACTGGTGTTTTGATTATTCTCACTGCCCTCCTGCAATTTATTATCAGTCTGGCTATCGATTCGAGATATGAAAAGAACCTGCTCAAATATTACTTCTGGATGATTTGGTATCCGATGATCTACTGGTCAATCAGTAGTGCCACAACAGTGGTTGGCGTGCCGAGAACACTTTTGAAAAAGAAGGGGCAGCGTGCCACCTGGACAAGTCCGGACAGGGGGATACACTAATGGCCACCTTGCAAAATTGCCTTTTCGCCCAAACTCTTCGTTGTGAGAAGAATTTTATCCTCGGAATATCAAATATATGCCTGTGGTAAAATTTTTCTCATGCCTCAATTTTGAACGAAAAATCTAATTTTTCAAGGTCCCCTAATGAAGTCACTTATCATTGATCGCCCCAACAAGATGAGCTTAAGACAAAAATACGCGGATAATATGTTGAAGGTCTTTCTGGTGCTGGCCTGGCTCTATCTGGGTATTCCGGCCATGACCTTTATGGCCTGGTATATCGCCTATACTTTTTTTGATCAGCACTTACTGCTGCTGGAAGGCTATAAAGAGTATAATACGCCGACATCTTTCAGGTATCTTGCCATAATCGCTGCCATGCTTGTGCTCGTGCTGGCCTGGTCTAAAGGGAATAAATTCTTTGCCAAAGGCAAGAGAGGGCCTGCTGCAGATACAAATCTGTCAATCAAAGAAAGCAGTCAATATTACCAGGTGACGGAAGAAGATGTTGTGCGCTATCGAAGGATGAAGCGCATGACCGTGTCAATTACCGAACAGGGTCGGATTAGCGGGGTCCAGTAAAAAAGGGATACCGTTTCAGGCATTCTTCGGTAAAGAATTTTAGGAAATAAGAGCTGCCAAGGTATGCTCTTCGCCAGGTGCAAGGTGTTGTGCATCTTCAAGGGCATTTGCCGTTTCGATACAGAGCATCGTTTGGTAGCCATTATTTGGCATATCGCTCATTTTTGCACATTTAGCAATCCAGGGGTTCCAGATAACCGCCGAGGAAGAGCCCGTTGCATCAATATGTGTTGTTCTTGCCTGATCATGCAGTATCAGCGGGTTTTTTACTCTTTGATAGACGCGATCAAGCTCTTCAGTAATATACAGAGGGCCTTCCTGTCTGTTGTTTTCACTGCTTACAGCATCAAAATAGGGTGTGTTGTCCACCCCCTCGACAGAGACACTGTTTATGTCTGACACTGCAAAGTAGCTGTGCAGGGCAGAGCTGATCTCAAAGGTGTTTTTGTCGCAGTTTTTGCTTGTGAGAACGATGCGAAGGGTCTTGGCGATGGTAATATGCAAGAGAAGTTCAAACCTGTAAGGCCACAGTTGCAGACTTTCCGCAGAGCTTTTCAACTGCAGTTTCACCTCTGTTGAGGAGGCATCGCTTTCCTTGATCTCGACAAGCTCCCAGAGAAAGTTTCTGGCAAAACCGTGCTGAGGCAGGTGGCTTTCTGTTTTATGCCTGCCGAACCAGGGCCAGCAGATGGGGACTCCACCGCGTATCGCTTTACCCTCCTCAAAATAACTTTTTTCGCTCAGCCATAACAACGGGGACTGACCCATGCGCTGGTAATGAAACAGATGAGCCCCTTGCAATGCGATTTTGGCATGAGCGCTTGTATTGCTGAGCTCTATGTACTCAAAACCGTTTTTGAGTTTCTTCTGCTCTATCATTTGGGTGAGTTTCTCATTTCAAAAATATGAATTCAGGAGTGTCTCAGGAGATGGTTAGCAGAGATTCTCCTGAATTCATGACATCTTTTACTGCTTCGTTGCAGGTTTTTCGGTGACACTGAAACCAACGGCCTCGGTGTAGGTGATCTTGACCATGTCGCCGACCTTGACCTTTTTCAAGTTTTCCGGATGTCGCGGTGTGACTGTCTTCAACTGTCCATCCTTGCCTTCCAGGGTCACCAGTTCATTTTCCAGATCAATGTCTTCAATGGTGACCACTATGCTTACCTGGCTCGCCACCAGACCGGCAGGTTTTTCTCCGGGTTGTGAATCAGCAACAACACCCCCGGCAACTACTCCCGCTTTAATCTCATCCGCTGCAAATACTTCAATGGCTACAGATTCAAGGTACTTGATGGTTACCTGGTCACCTGTTTCGATGTCGTCAAGTCTTCCGGCCTCTTCATCAAGGGTGAGGGTAACGCTTTCTCCTTCTGCATCCTTGAGGGTGACCTGCCGTGTCTTCCGGTCAATAGTGTCGACGACCGCATCCACGGTGAGCAGGGCGACATCAAGTGCCATGGGTTTTTTATCTCCAGCAATCTTGTCCGTAGCATGCGCAGAAAGACTCATGAAAATAACCAACAGGCTTGCAACCAATATGTTCATTGCCAGTTTCATTTACTTTTACCTCCAATAGTTGTGAACTGCTTTACCGCTGTGAAGCGGCCTGATATCCCTATGTTGTTGAGAACAGTATGGTTTAATAGAGAAAATTACAGGAGTGTCTTTTTTGTTTTTTCCTTTCTGGGAGTAAAGAGGACTCCGTTTTCAGGAAGTCTCTGCCATTTCAGTTCAACAGGAAAGGGCTGCACATCCCAGATTTTTTTACTGTAATCTGCAATGGATCGATCAGATGAGAATTTACCCATCCTTGCCGTATTCAGGATCGACATCCTGGTCCATTCTTTTTTGTTTTGGAAGAGTTTGCCGACCCGCTCCTGACAGTCGACATATTCCTGGTAATCTGCAAAAAGCATGTACTGGTCATCATAGAGCAGTGAGCTGAGGATGGGGCGGAACAATTCCCGATCACCATGCGAGAAGTGACCCGATGCGATCAGGTCGATAACACCCTTTAATTCATCGTTCCGATTATAATAGTCCATGGGGTCATAGCCGGAGGCCTGCAGAGCCATGACTTCCTCCACGTTGAGACCGAAGAGGAAAAAATTCTCCGCACCTACTTCTTCCCGAATCTCCACATTGGCGCCATCCAGGGTACCGATGGTGAGTGCACCATTCATGGAGAACTTCATGTTGCCGGTACCCGAGGCTTCTTTGCCTGCCAGGGAGATCTGTTCCGAGAGATCTGTCATGGGGTAGACAATATGGCCGATCTGAACATTATAATTGGGGATAAAGACTATCTTGAGCCGGCCTTGTACATCAGGATCGTTGTTCACCACCTCAGCCACCGAGGTGATCAGTTTGATCATCCTTTTGGCCATGAAATACCCTGGTGCTGCCTTGCCGCCAAAGACAAAGAGGCGGGGGGGGATTTCAATGTTTGGGTTTGCTTTGATCCTGTTATAGAGCGTGATGATATGCAGCACATTCATATGCTGCCGTTTATACTCATGGATCCGTTTTACCTGGACATCGAACATGGCCTTTGGATTAACGCCCATATGTTGTTCTTGGCGAATCAGGTGGGCAAAGTCTTGCTTGTTGTCCTCTTTGACCTTGTGCCAGGCATCCAGGAATGAAGCATCATCTGCCAGTTTTTCTAAGGCCTTCAGGTCGTCCAGGTGGGTGAGCCATTTTTCACCAATGGCTTCGGTAATCAGCCTGGTCAGGCGAGGGTTACTCACTGCAATCCAGCGTCTCGGGGTGACACCGTTCGTTACATTGCGGATTTTGCCAGGGTACATGCTGTTCCAGTCGGCCAGGGTATGCTTGCGCAGGAGATCGGTATGCATGGCTGCCACTCCGTTGATGGCCTTGGAACCTATGCAGGCAAGGTTTGCCATGCGTATGTACCTGGCACCGGATTCATCGATAATGGACATTCTGCTCAAGCGTCCTTCGTCACCGGGGTACTTGACCCGCACTTCATCCAGGAAACGTCGATTGATTTCAAAGATGATCTCCAGATGCCTGGGCAGGAGGCTGCCGAACAGGTCAATCTGCCATTTTTCCATGGCCTCGGGCAGCAGGGTATGATTGGTGTAACACAGTGTTTTGCATGTGATGTCCCATGCCTTGTCCCAGTCATAGAGATGGACATCCATCAGCAGTCGCATCAGTTCCGGTACTGCCACCGCGGGATGGGTGTCGTTGAGTTGGGCTGCGAAATCATCATAGAAATTATCCAGGCTGTCCTGGGTGAACAGGTGGATGCGAATCATATCCTGCAGGGAACAGGAAACGAAAAAGTATTGCTGCTCAAGTCGTAGCTGCTTGCCAAGAAACTGTTCGTCATTGGGGTACAGGACCTTGGTGATGGTTTCTGCGCTGATTTTATCTTCCACCGCACCATAGTAGTCGCCGGTGTTGAAATCTTCAAAGTCAAAGGAGGTATGGGCCTCGGCACTCCAAAGGCGCAGCAGGTTGACATTGTTGACTTTATAGCCTGGCACCGGGGTGTCATAGGGCACTCCGGTGATCACCCGGGCAGGGATCCAGCGTATCCGACGGTTTCCCCGTTCACCATGGTATACTTCAGTGTGGCCGCCAAATCCCACATCGCAGGCCATACTCGGTTTCTTGATTTCCCAAGGGTTGCCGGGGTGCAGCCAGCGGTCGCTGAGTTCTTTCTGCCAGCCGTCAACGATTTCCTGGTCAAACATGCCGTACTCGTAACGGATTCCATAGCCAATGGCTGGAATTTGCAGGGAAGAGAGTGAATCCAGATAGCAGGCAGCAAGACGTCCCAGTCCACCGTTGCCCAGACCGGGCTCCTCTTCATGGTCGATGAGTTCTTTGAGATTCAGCCCACTTTCTTTTGCAGCCTGGGCAAATTCATCATAGAGACCAAGGTTGACCAGGTTGTTATGCAGGTGGGGGCCCATGAGGAATTCCGCAGAGAGATAGCAGACAATCTTAGAATCTTTTTCCAAAAGCGCCTCCACTGAATTAACAAAGAGATGCTGCATCTGGTCTCGAAGGGTATAGGAGACTGCAAGGTAATAATCATTCAGACTTGCGGTCCTGGTGGTGACTCCCTGCTTGTAAAAAATGTTGTAGGCAAAGGCACGTTTCAGCTTGTTGATGCGTTCTTGTCGGCTGTCTGTCGTATTTTTTGAAGAACTCATACAAAACCTCCAGGAGAAATGATTTCATCCCTGTTTGTCAGGCAATAAGGAATGGTGTGAATAGAGTTTGGGGCTGGAATAGTTCCTTTGTTTGTCAATGAGTAGTGTGGGTCCAAAACCCATTGGATTGTAGATTGTAAGTTGGAGTGTAGCACAAAAGGGTCGGTGTTGTAAGCTTGTTGGTCTCTTTGTGGGTGGATTTTTTGTTAGGGAGTGTGGTCACATTTTCTCATTGCTTCTTTTTAGACTTGTTTCATAGTCGCTATTGCTAAACTTTCTGATTTGTTGCTGGTAATATTGGCGCTGCTCAGGATTGACGAAGATGGCCTGTCTTTCCGTTTCCACAGCCTTGTCGATGAGCTTGTTGGCCCAATAGGCGTTGGCCAGGGTGTCCAGGACATGGCCTCGGGGTTCCAGCATGGCGGCGGACCTTGCTAGTTTTAAGGCCCGCATAGGGTCGCGCAATTCAAGTTTCTCGCTGGTGAGCAGCAGCCAGGCCAGGTTGTTGAGTGTTTCCGGATTTGTTGGTTCCAGAAGCAGGGCCTGTTCATATGCATCCAGGGCCTTTTTTTCCATTTTTTTATGCTGCATCAGGTCGCCTGCAATGCGAAGCCACAAGGCCTTGTCTGGCTCCAGGGTGAGTTTATGTTCAATGATGTATTCAGTGTATTTTTCTTCGTATGCTCTTTCCCAGGAGTCGGAGGGGAGCAGGTTTTGCCCCAAAGTGATGGTCCCTAGCAGCAGAAGGTAGGCCAGTAGGCATAGACGTACTTTTCGGTTGTGGCGGTGGATCCAGCTTGGGTTTGTCTCGCATTTTTTTAGGTAGTCGACACGCTGACTTATGCTGAAATGATGCCAGCTCGGTACGTCTCTGGTGTTCCCTGAAAGAACGGCAATTTTTTCAAAGGCGGAAATGATGGAATGGCTGGAGCCGATGGCCTCAAAGACATGGAGGTCGGCCTGGCGTTCAAAACTTCTTATAAAAAAACCGAACAGATAACGGAAGTAGAGAACCAGAAGACTAAGAGTGATGACTGACATCATGACAGTGAGCACGGTTTCCGGCGTCTCTCCTGTCTTTTTCAGAAGGAGGTAAAAGCTGTCTTTGGAAAGGATGAAGAAGGTAAATGGTTGCAGGAAAAATCCGGCAAGTATGCTGAAGCCGCTAATGATCATGAGATAGAGGAGCATATGTTTTTTCTTGACATGGCCAATTTCATGGGCCATCACCGCATCGAGTTCCTCCAGCGTCAGAGTTTCCAGCAGCGCCGGTGTGATCAGGACATAGCGCAGGCCTGGAATGATACCCATGACTCCTGCTGTCAGGACCCGACCTTCAAAGAGGGGCCAGAGATATATTTGAGCGGAGAATTGCTGTTTTTTAAAAAAGCTGTGCAGATGGTCATGGAGAGGGCCCTGGGGAAAGGGAATACAGCCCCAGAGTCGACGGATGAGAGGGGGAAAAAAGAAAAGGACCAGGAGCAGAAAAAAGATGAAAGAAAAAAATTCTCCTGTGCCGGAATGGAAGAAAGACTTGATTCCGGGAAAAGGGAGCAGAGCGAGCAGGTCATATGCCAGGGAAAGAAGAATCCAGGGCAGGACAATCGGCAGGTTTGTCTTGATGTTGGTTGAAAGAAAGGCAGGTGTCGTATAGCGGCGTTGAAAGGCAGCTTCGTAAGTTGGCCGGGCTCGGCGCCACATCAGGCTCAGAAAGAGCATGAAGAGTGCGAGTCCGCCGATATTTGTCAGTGAGGGGAGCTTATCTGACAGAGCGAGTGGTTTCAGGTAGTAATGGATGCTGCACACATAAAGCGCGAAAAAGTAGAAGAGCAGGGCCAGAAGGGAGAGTCGTTTTTCCGTGTTGAAGTAGGACGGGGATCCTTTTCTCATGCTTCGTGAAAAAAAACGTCTGGCAAAAAGGTCATAGGAGAAGAGAAGGCACAAGAGTAAAATAAACGAAGTTGACAAGGAAAACAGAGGGGTCTCTGAGTTGCCGGTGATGACAAAGAGAAAAATGGCAACGATGAAATAGAGGAGATTGTTGTAGATCACTGTTGATCGTACTCCATGAAAAGTGAGTGGGGAAAGCGTATGCGATCTGCGGTTGCTATGGTTTTTGGGAGAAGGATTAATGAGAGTCGCGAGTTTAACTTAAGGCGTTACTCAATGTTTTAAGGTTGCTTTAGCACCCCTGGGATGCTGGTGAATTTTAATTCATTATTGAGACTATACAGGTCATAGGAAGCTCTTTCAACCTGAGAAACGAAATGGCGCATTCCTCAGGCCTCAATTTGGCCTCAATTTTCATTGGGCTTGTGAGGGGATGTTGTAATGGGATGTGCTTTTTTAGTTGACTTTTTGGCTCCTCTGTTTTTATATAGTAAGTTTTCGTGCCAGAGCGGGCGCATAGCTCAGCTGGTAGAGCCACCGGCTCATAACCGGTCGGTCGTAGGTTCAAATCCTACTGCGCCCACCATGTAACTACAGAATCTGACAAAATGACCAGGTTCCTTGAATAGAATAGACTCTTTTGCAAATAGAGAGAGGCAGATCGCCTCTCCCCTCATACGAATTATCGGTGAAGCAGGTAAGAAATCCTGTTTCAGGCCGCTAGGAATCCAAAGGTACAACCCGAGAGGGCTGTACCTTTTTTTGTTTCCTGATTTCAAAAAATTAGAGGATATGGCATGAGGATTCTACAGGTCAGAGACCTCCTGGAGGGGATTAACCGTTTTGCACCCTTTGGTCTTGCTGAAAGCTGGGATAACGTCGGGCTCCTGGTGGGGAGACCTGACCGGGAGGTTTGCTCCCTGCTTCTTGGAATCGATCCCACCCTTCCCCTTCTTGAAGAAGCTGTCAAGAGAGGGGCAGATACCTTGATTACCCATCATCCCTGCATTTTCCGTCCCCTTCCTTCTGTCAATACCGCAACTCCCGCTGGGGCCTTCCTTGAAAGGGCTTTGGAACAGAAAATAAATGTCATTGCCTGTCATACCAATCTGGACAGTGCCGTAGAGGGCGTCAGTGATGCCCTTGCAGACCGGTTGGGGCTGAGTGGCCTGCGGCCTCTGCATACTGTGGATTTTCCCGGTATGACTGGTACTGGGCTGGGGAGAGTCGGAAGTTTCCCTGTGGCTCTTTCTTCTCAGGATTTTCTGGAACGTATTTTTGCTGCCCTGGGAATTGATGGGGTGAATGTTGCTGGACAACTGCCCAATGAGGTGAAAACAGTAGCTTTGTGTGGCGGCAGCGGTTCTGAGTTTGCCGAAGATGCTCTGCATAGCGGTGCTGATGTCTATCTTTCGGCAGAGATAAAGCATTCCACTGCTCGCTGGGCCGAAGAGGCTGGATTTTGCATTATTGACGGAACGCATTACGGAACGGAACAACCGGCAGTGGCTTTGCTTGCCGATAAGTTAGGAACTCTTGCCCGGGAGAAGGGCTGGGATCTCAATATTTTTCAGGCTGAATCTGAACGGCCAGTTTTTAATTTTATTCATAAAAAAGAGACAATTACTGCATAATATAAAATATATAGGAGAACACTCTTGAACGAAGAAATAGTCCAACTCACATTGCTACAGGTTATTGATCATGAGATTGATGGTATTGATTCCAAGATTCAGAGAGAACAGGAAGCGTTGGAAGGGCGGAGCGTGGATCTGGCAGAGCGGGAGGCAACATTTGCCAAGCTTGAGGAAAAAATAGAAAACCTTGAGAAAGAGCGGCGTACTCTGGAGATGGAAGCTGCCGATGAGATGGTGCATGTGAAAGATCGGCAGTCCAAGATGATGCAGGTGCAGACCGGGCGTGAACAGGCCGCCTTACTCAAAGAGATCGAGGACGGTAAAAAAGGCGTCAAGGAAAAAGAAGAGAAGATTGTTACCATCATGGAAGATGTGGAGCAGTTGACCGCTGAGATCGAAGAGTTGAAAAATCTTCTCAAAGGTGAGACGGAACTGTTGCAGGAAGAGACGGAAAAGGTCAAAAAGAGTATAGAAAAGATAACCAAAGGGAAGAAGACGAAGGTTAGGAAGCGGGATGCCCAGGCCAAAAATCTGAAAGCGCCGCTCCTGAAAAAATATGACACGCTACGTAAACATCGCAACGGACTTGCCGTTGTCAATGTTCTGCAGGGGGTTTGTCAGGGATGTTTCATGGCCATTCCACCCCAGCGCTATAATGTCCTTCTCCGCGGAGATGAATATTTTGATTGCCCCACCTGTCAGCGAATTATGTACCACCAGCCTCTGGAGGAAACAGAGAAGTAAAGGCTCTGTTGCTTGATAGTTTTTTTGGCTCAGGCGGGAGGTGGCTCGAAGTCTATGCGCACACGATTTTTCACTTTCAACTTTTTGGAAATCTTACTATAGAAAGCAGAGGAGTGGGTGTATGGTCGCTTCGGTATTTGATGCCGGGGAGGAAAGTCCGAACTCCGCAGGGCAGGATGGTTCGTAACGCGAACGCCGGGTGACTGGCGGAAAGTGCCACAGAAAATATACCGCCGGGTCTTTAAGGCCTGGTAAGGGTGAAATGGCGAGGTAAGAGCTCACCGCCTGTATGGTGACATGCAGGGCAGGGTAAACCCCATCCGGAGCAAGACCAAATAGGAAGACGATTGAGGGCGGCCCGCCTGAGGTCTTCGGGTAGGTTGCAAGAGATGCCGGGCGATCGGTATCCACAGTGAAATGACCATGATCCCGTAAGGGAAACAGAATTCGGCTTATAACCCACTCCTTTTCTTTTTTTTGGTGCAGAGCGTTCACAGGCACCGCATATTCGATCAAACAGAACGCCCAACATAGGTTCACTATGGTCGGGCGTTCTGTTTGATCGAATATGCAGCACCTGCAACCGCTTAGTCACTATTAGTTTTTTCGCTCGGTTTATCTTTTTATTTATTCAGAATTGCCTGGTTTCTTTATTTAAATGGTCATAGCTGCTGCTATAATTCCTGCTGCCGGAAGCGGGAGCAGGATGGGTTTGGATCACCCCAAACAGTACCATTTTCTTGCCGGTGCCCCTATTCTTGTCCACACCGTTCGGGTGTTTGTAACTTCTCCATGTATCGATACAATTGTAGTGGTTGTTCCTGCTGACAGGGTTGCTGCTACGCGTCAGCTTCTGACGGATTACGATCTGGCAGAGGGAACTGTGCAAGTGACTAGTGGTGGTAGAAGGCGGCAGGATTCTGTGCGGGCCGGGTTGGCTCTTCTTGATGAGGAGGTGGATATTGTCCTTGTCCATGATGGTGCCCGTCCTTTGCTGGAAGCTGAGTTGATTGAACGTTGCTGTCAAGCTGCCATTGAGCACGGTGCAGCCATTGCTGCCGTACCGGTGAAGGATACACTGAAAAAAGGCGGGTCAGACAGTCGAATCCATCACACGGTTGATCGGGAAGGGTTGTGGCAGGCCCAGACGCCGCAGGCTGTTCGACGGCCTCTTCTGCAAAAGGCCTATGAGCAGATCGGTGATGCAGATGTTACCGATGAGGCCTCGCTGCTAGAGCTGGCCGGCACTGATGTCTGGTTGGTTGAGGGGGCTGAGACGAATATAAAGATTACACGGCCGGACGATCTGGTCATTGCTGAAAAAATTATGGAAAAATCAGCTGTTCCTTCCCTGTTAATAGGTCATGGCTATGACGCTCATTGTTTTGCCCCGGAGCGGAAGCTGGTGCTTGGTGGAGTGACTATTCCCTTTGAGATGGGGCTTGCCGGCCACTCAGATGCAGATGTCCTGACCCATGCCTTGTGTGATGCCATTTTAGGCGCTATGGGGGCAGGAGATATCGGTGCTCATTTTCCGGATTCGGAGCAGCGTTTTAAAAATATCTACTCCATTAAACTCCTGAAAGATGTTGTCGCGATTGCCGGGGAAAAAGGTTTGCTACTGTCCAATGCTGACGTGACATTGGTTTGCCAGGGACCGAAGCTGGCACCTTTTATAGCAGAGATGCGTACTATTTTGTCGGGAACCTGTATGGTTAGTGAAAAACGTATGAATGTAAAGGCAACAACCACTGAAAAGATGGGCTTTACCGGACGAATGGAGGGAATCAGTTGTCATGCAGTGGTTCTCCTTAGCAAAAGAGTGGAGAAAAGAGGATGATAACCTATCCAATCGATAAAGAACGGCTGGCAAAAGGGTTCATGCGGCTCTGTGAGATCGACAGTCCGTCTCGGCAGGAAAGGCGTGTGGCTGATTATCTGACTAAGGTCTTTACCGAGTTGGAGGCCGAAGCGGTAATAGAAGATGCTTCTGCAGAAAAAACCGGAGCGGATTGCGGAAACCTGCTTATTCGTTTTCCTGGGACAGTGGCGCGCGAACCGCTCTTTTTTGCCTGTCATATGGATACGGTGGAGCCGGGTTGTGGAATTGAGGTCCTTCGCACCGGTGATATCTTCACTTCCCGTGGGAAGACCATTCTGGGTGGGGATGATAAGTCCGGAATAGCGGCCCTTGTGGAAATGATACAGGTCCTGCGAGAGAATGAGTTTGAGTACGGACCTGTAGAGATCCTGCTCACCACCTGCGAGGAGATCGGCTTGCTGGGGGCCAAACATCTGGATCCCAGCCTCCTCCTGGCTCAATACGGTTATGCCTTGGATTCCACCGGAATTAATCGGGTCATTGTCGGGGCACCGGCAGCGAATCGTTTGAAAGTCAAGGTGCATGGCATTGCTGCTCATGCCGGACTCAATCCGGAACATGGTGTTTCAGCTTTCTGCCTGGCGGCGCGTGCCATAGCCGACTTGCGTCTTGGTCGACTGGATGAGCAGTCAACGGCCAATTTTGGATTGATTCATGGTGGTGTGGCCACGAACATTATTCCGGATCTGATCACCATAGAGGGGGAGGTTCGCTCCCATTCTGTGCAGAAACTGGATGACTATACACAGGAAATTAAAAGCACATTCCGGAATGTGGTGAGGAATTGGGCTGCACAGGCTGGTGGGGCAAAACAACCTTCCGTGGATATCAGTGTTCAGATGGAGTATCCAGCCATGCACCTTGAGGATAATGATCCTGTTCTTGCCAGAGTGCGGCAGGCAGGTGATCATTTGGAACGGGAGATTCTTTTTCAGGTGGCCGGCGGCGGATCGGATGCAAATATCTTCAACAGTTATGGTTTGAAGACGGCCATTATCGCCACAGGTATGGATAAGGTTCACACCACTGATGAATGCCTGGATTTGCGAGATCTCACTAGTTTGACAGAGCTGTTACTGGCTATTGTGCTGGTGTGATTCGTTCTTCTCCTGAGCTTTAAACGTTTCGAGATGTGTCGATAATGAGCAATGGCAATGGGGTGAGTATGAAAATAGAGGTCTTTGATTATTCAAACAGCCACATTTTTTCTTGGATAAAGTGTGGCTGCGTAAAATCGATCTAGCAGGAGAGTCGGAAGGGAAAGGTACGAGTCCTCTAATCATTCAGCCGTAGAGCCATTATGACCCTCTTTTCGTTTGCGTTTATATTCCTTGGCAGTATCTGTTTTTCCCTTGGTTTTCTCCATCTGCTTATTTTTCTTCGCAGGAGAGACCTGAAGATTGATCTCAGTTTTTCTCTCATGGCTTTTGCCATCTCGTTTTCTTCCTTTTTTGAAATATGGGCCTTCAAGACGGAAACACTGTCCGCGTATGTCCCTCTCTTGAAAATAACACTGGTTCTTCAGTGTCTCCTCTGGATCAGTTTTGCCTGGTTTGTCTATTACTTTACCCGATCAGCAAAACGCTGGCCTCCAATCCTTATTACTGTTCTCTATGCTCTCGCTCTGACAATCAATATCTTTTCACCTGATACTATCCTGTTTCGAGAGGTTGTGGACTTGCAATCTTATATAATGAAATCGGGAGAGACTATTTATTTTGCCAATGGTCATGCCAATCCGTTCAGGCTGATTGCAGATATTGCTTGGATTATACTGTTACTCTTTGCAGTTGTTGCCTGTATAGGTTTTGGCAGAAAGGGGAGTCCCAGGCAGGCAATTGTCTTTGGTATAACAATTTTTCTCTGCCTTGGTCTCGGATACCTGCACGGAACTTTAATAGATCTGGAAATTGCAGATCCACCCTACCTTGGAAGTTTTCTTTTTCTTCCCCTTGCGCTGGTAATGAGCTTTTCACTTACAGAAGAAGTGGTCAAAGCTTCCCACCTCAGCAGCGAAATCAAATCGGCGGAGTCGCGTTGGCGTAATCTGCTTGAAAATGTCAATCTCGTTGTTTTGGGTATTGACCATGATAAGAATGTTTTTTACGTCAATTCGTTTTTCCTGGAATTGACCGGATATGAAAGGAGCGATATCCTCAACCATCCCTTTCTCAACATCGTCCCGGAAAAAGATCAGAAGCGCATGGCAGCAAGGCTTGAGGAGGTGCTCGGAGGGCAATCCAGTATTTTGAGCGAACGAAATTTGTCTGTTGTCACCAGGTCAGGGGAACAGCGTGAAATAATATTTTCCAATGTCCTGGTGTCAAACTCCGGAATCTCAGGTACTGGAATACTGAGCATTGGAAGGGATATCAGTGAGCAGGTACTGGCTGAAACAACCAGGGATGTAGCCATTCAAGAGCTTGAGGCATTAAAGAAAAACCTTGAGGAGGAAAATATCTCTCTTCGGGCTATTATGCAGGCGGATCATGATTTCAAAGAGATAGTCGGAAAAAGCAACGGAATTCTCTATGTCTTAAGCAAGGTGCAGCAGGTTGCTCACACCGACTCCACAGTTCTTATTCTTGGTGAAACCGGTACCGGCAAGGAGTTAGTTGCTAGAGCTATTCATCAGGAGAGCCAGCGTTCCGAGAAGCCTTTTGTCCGGGTCAACTGCACGGCCATTCCCTCCGACCTGGTTGAAAGTGAATTGTTTGGGCATGAACCCGGCTCGTTCACTAATGCGATAAATCTTCGGCGGGGAAAGTTTGAACTTGCCGACGGCGGGACGATTTTTCTTGATGAGATCAGTGAAATGCCCCTAGAAACCCAGGCCAAACTGCTCAATGTTCTGCAGGAAAAGGAACTTGAGCGAGTTGGTGGATCACGAACCATTCCGGTGGATGTGCGTGTGATTTCCGCGACAAACCGAGATTTAAGTAAAGAAGTTGCTGAAGGCCTTTTCCGGGCTGATCTCTACTATCGCCTCAATGTCTATCCGGTTACTATCCCGCCCTTGCGTGAGAGAAAGGATGATATTCCTCTGTTGGTTCAACATTTTATCTCACTGTTTAATAAGAAATTCAATAAAAATGTCGATGAAGTTCCGCATCTTGTCATGGATTCTCTTGTAAACTATGGTTGGCCGGGGAATGTCCGTGAGCTTCAAAACATCCTTGAACGGGCGGTGATCACCTGTAAAGGATCGAACCTGATTCTTCCTGGTGAGCTCAGGTCCATCCAGAACAATAATCATAAAAAACCAGATGTTGAAAGCGAATTGCTGCCCCTTGCAGAAGTCGAACGCCAACATATTCTTCGCACTCTACAGAAAACCGGTTGGCAGATAAGTGGCTTGAAAGGCGCTGCGCGCATACTCAAATTGAATCCTTCAACCCTTCGTTCACGGATCAAAAAACTTGATCTGGAACGACCCTGATTTTTTCTCTTCCTCTCTTCTATATTTCAATTTGTCATCGACATAAATCGCGCTATTTAACCGCGAAATAACACCGATGTGTGATATTTCGCGGTTTGTTTGCCTTGTTTGCCTTGCTTTCGTTTTCGGTTATGTAGCTGTATTCCGATATGTTCTGGGAAATTTTGCCGTTTCCATATTAGTGGCTCGTTTCTTGGATTGCTTTTCTTTATGTGTGGATCTTTTTATCTGAGGAGAAGCAATGGTTGGACTTGAAATGTTGATCAGAATTTATCCTGAAAAGCGAACAGAATTTCTTCAGGCTTTTGAGATGCTGACGATTCTGGATCACTTGGGTGACAGACGTATCGACCTGAATCTTTTTGAACAGGTCAAGGAGCCAAATGTCTTTTTGTGGCTGGAACATTGGGACAATGATGAATCTTTGGGCCGGTATTATCAGGAGCACAAGTTCAAAGCTCTGATGGGTGCTGTTGAGATACTTGGCAGCCTTATTTATAAACGATCATTTTTAATTGAGGAAAAATCGACATGTTAAATCGTTTCGTATCGTTCGCTTTGTTCTGTTGGATGATTTTGTGGGCTGCCCCGATTGTTTTCGCAGAGGAAAAAGGCGGAGACGACCTGGCAGCTAAAACACAGAATCCGGTTGGTGCCATGTATAGCCTGCCATTCAAATTTACCTTTGACTATGGCGCTGACAATGGTGAGGCAAGCTTTCTTAATGTTCAACCGGTAATTCCAGTAACTGTAGGCAACTGGAATCTGATTAACCGCGTCATAATGCCACTCATTGACACCCCTGGAATGGTCACTGGAACACCAGGAATTCCAAATCCGGTTCAGGGTGACGGTGCTACAGGTCTTGGCGATATCAACTACTCGGTTTTTCTTTCTCCGGCAGAACCCGGAAAAGTTATTTGGGGTGTTGGGCCTTCCATCATGATGGATACAGCTTCCGATGAACAGCTGGGCAGCGGAAAATGGAGTTGGGGGCCGACAGCTGTTATTCTCACCCAACCTAAACCTTGGACCTTGGGGCTCCTTGGACGTCAGCTCTGGTCATTTGCAGGGGATTCCGACCGTAAGGTTGTCAATCAGCTGCTCCTTGAACCATTCATTAATTACAATCTTGATAATGGCTGGTACCTGATCACCGATATGATCATCACTGCCAACTGGATGGCCGAATCAAGTAATCGCTGGACCGTTCCAATAGGTGCTGGTTTTGGTAAAATGTTTGCCATCGGCAGTCAGAAAATGAACACCAAACTTGAGGCCTATTACAATGTTGAGAAACCGCAGGGCGCACCGGATTGGTCCTTAAACTGGACACTGCAGTTTTTGTTTCCACGATAAAGGAGAAAATGCATAATTGATACTCCCAATTTTCAGTTTTTGTCTAGTCTTCTGATTAGGTCAACCAGTCCTCAGCAAGCAGATAGGCTGTTGAGCGAAGCTGGATACTTTCCGATATCGTGAAGCAATAAAAGCGTTGCATCTTTGTAATACGAGGCGTTTATCCGGCCCCATTTTGGGATTGGATTAAAAAAGGTACTTAACCATAGGGAGAATTGTATGAAACAAGAATGGAAAATTGCACTTGTCTCCATCTGTGCGGCGGCGATGTTTGTCGGCACTCAGGTTCAGGCGGCAAGTGAAAAACCCAATATTGTTGTCATCTGGGGTGATGATATCGGATACTGGAATATCAGTGCCTACAACCAGGGAATGATGGGATATGAGACGCCAAATATCGATTCCCTGGCTGATGAAGGCGTACTTTTTACCGACTGGTACGCCCAGCAGAGTTGCACTGCCGGGCGAGCTGCTTTTATTCTCGGACAGCATCCCTTTCGCACGGGCCTACTCACCATTGGCATGCCTGGATCTCCTCACGGGATCAGCGAAGAAATGCCGACCCTCGCCACACTCCTCAAGCCCCATGGATACACCAGTGGTCAATTCGGTAAAAACCACTTGGGTGATCAGGACAACCACCTGCCGACGGTACATGGATTTGATGAGTTTTTCGGAAATCTCTATCATCTCAACGCTGAAGAGGAACCGGAAGGCTATTATTACCCCAAGGATGAAGAGTTTCGTAAACAATTCGGTCCTCGCGGGGTGATTCACAGCTGGGCTGACGGCAAGGGCGGACAGAAAATTGAGGACACCGGCCCCATGACGGCCAAACGTATGGAGACGGCAGACAACGAATTTATTGATGCAGCCATCGACTTTATCGAAAAGGCCAATAAGGAAGGCAAGCCCTCTTTTACCTGGATAACCACGACGCGGATGCATGTCTGGACCCATCTCACCAAGGAGTGGGAGGGCAAGAGTGGAATCGGCCTCTACCCAGACGGCATGCTTGAGCACGACGATGGTGTTGGTCGTGTCCTTGCCAAGCTCAAAGAGCTCGGTATCGACGATAACACTATTGTTTTCTACTCCACCGACAATGGAGCCGAGACCTTTACCTGGCCTGACGGAGGCACAATACCATTCCACGGTGAAAAAGGAACAACCTGGGAGGGTGGCTTTCGCGTACCCTCTTTCATCAAATGGCCAGGCGTCATTAAACCAGGCACAAAACTCAATGGCATTGCCTCGCATGAGGACATGGTTCCAACTCTGCTTGCAGCTGTTGGAGATCCTGATATTAAAGAAAAACTGAAAAAAGGCTACACTGTAGATGGTAAAAAGTACAAGGTGCATCTGGACGGCTATAATCTTCTCCCCTGGTTTAAGGGAGAGGTGCAAGATTCCCCTCGCAAGGAGATTATGTATTTTGATCAGGTGGGGAATCTTAATGCCATTCGCTACAACAACTGGAAAATCCACTTTGCTATCCTTGAGGGAAATATTGCCTCTGCTGTACGTGTGCAGACGGCCTGGCCTAAGCTCGTTAATCTAAGGGCCGACCCCTTTGAGAGAGCCTGGCATGAGTCGGAAATGTACACCCGGTGGTTTGCTGAGAATATGTGGCTTTTTGTCCCTGCTCAGGTCTTTACCCGTCAGTGGCTGGAGACTTTTAAGGAGTTCCCACCGCGAGGCGGTACAACGCTTGGTATCGACGGCGTTCTCAAGCAGCTTGCTAACCCGGCTGCAAGGCAGTAGGAACAGTGAATTAGTGGGCGGCATGTTTTCCGTGTCGCTCACTATCTTTCTGGGGTATTTAAGAGAGGTTTTCGGGAAGGAGAATGTGGCTTGTTCTTTTTCTATGAAAAATCAGTGTGTAATTTATAGCAGGCCTTTGCTAATCTTACGTGCTCTGGAAGAGCAAGCTTAATATTCAACAAAAGACTGCTATGAACAACTGGCGATTCCGTCTGGGAAGTGTGCTGTTCGTTCTGGGCCTTATTTTTCCGGTTTTTATTCCCCTGCTTCTCATGGTTGATATGTCAGCCAGTTTGAAAACTGCTGTTACAGGATTAATGGTGTTTGGCATTCCTGAACTGCTGTGGATTGCTGCCGCCTCAATTCTCGGGAAAGAGGGGTTTAAGACCATCAGGGACAGGTTTCTTGGATACTTTAAGAAATATAAGCCGCAACAGGAGGTTGGTAAAAGCAGGTATCGCATCGGTTTGCTCATGTTTTGTTTTCCATTGCTGTTCGGATTGTTGGAACCCTATATGTCGGCTATTCTTCCCGGTTATCAATCATATCGCCTGGTGTATACCCTTGGCGGAGATGTATTGTTTATTTCCAGTTTTTTTGTTCTCGGTGGCAATTTTTGGGACAAGCTCCAATCCCTCTTTCTGCATGATGTAAAAGGTATTTCTTCAGTTTCAAAAGAATAACAGTGCCGTGTCACTCCCCGAATTCAAGTTGATTTTAATCCCATGTTTTTTTAAAAGGCAATAAAGATGCAACCCACAGACCACATATCTGATGAATATCAATCAGTCAATGCACCGGCAGTAGCAATTGTCGTTGATAAACAGGAGCAGTTCCTGCCGCTTCTCTCCAGTGGGCTGGCAACGGCCCAAATGCATCGGGGAACTCTGACGGTTGTATTTGTTAGCCAAGCGGAAGAGATACCGGACTGGTTTGCTCTGCCTCCTGAATATGCTTCCGCTAATATTGTTCAGCAGTCAATTACCGGGAAAAATTGTGTTCGTTTACTGATAAAACAACTGACTGGGCTGAAGCCAGTGCTGCTTGGTATGGCGTTGGATGAGAAAGAAGGCGAAGATCGATACCTGGCTGGTAAGGCCTATGAACCTGTTTTGCAGCAGCTGAACTGCCCTGTATACCTTGTAAAGAGCACGCCGGACTGGTCTTTTCCCGACTCCCTTTCTGCCTTTGTCCCCTTTTGGGATGATGAAAACAGCCGGTTTGCCATAACTACAGCTTTGGAGGTGAGCCCCAACCTTCACGTTACCGCCTGCAAAGTTGTTGCCCCCTCTGCTGATAAACACGAACGACTCATGCAGCAGGAGGAGTTCAGAAAACAGACGGAAATCTGGGGGAAGAACAGCCGCTTCCAGACCAAACTCCTCTACAGTTTCAATGAACAGCAGGCCCTGCTCGCAGAGGCAGTCAACCATGATTTTCTGTTAACAGGTATCGGCAAGGGCAACAACCTGACCCGAGCCATCTTTGGTGATTTTAGAAATGAACTGATCAACCGCACAAAAAGTCCGGCTATCATCCTTCGAGAGTATCAAGGACGAGCCGGTTCGGTTCTTTCCAGGGGCTGGTCGATGTTTGACTCCCTGCTACCAACCCTGACCAGGGAAGACAGGATTGAAGCCTATCGTTTGATCCGCCAGGGAGGAAGGCCTAACAGGGATTTTTACTCCATGATCGCCCTGTCATCCTCCATTGCTTCGTTGGGCCTGATCCTGGACAGTGCAGCTGTTATTATCGGCGCCATGTTGGTGGCGCCGCTCATGTCAGCCATCATCGGTATGGGAATGGCCAGCATCCATGGAGATCTTCGTTTTCTTCGGCTGACTCTGCGGGCAACCTTGCTGGGTTCTGTAATAGCCATCATGACAGGATTTCTCTTTGGCCTGATCAACTTCGATGGCGACACCACCCATCAGATCCTGCAGCGTACAAATCCCTCGACTCTTGATCTTGTTGTTGCCCTGGTTTCCGGGGTGGCGGCCGCCTATGCACTGTGCCGTAAGAATGTGTCCAATTCCCTGCCCGGTGTGGCCATAGCCGTGGCTCTGGTCCCGCCGCTTTCCACGGTTGGTGTATGTCTTTCCATCGGCTTCTGGGGATTGGCCTGGGGTGCCTTGAAGCTGTTTTTGAGTAACATGGTGGCCATTGTTTTTGCCAGCGCCCTTGTGTTTGCGTCTTTCGGGTTCAAACCAAATCTTGATATAGTCAAGGATGACAGGCGGCTCAAGGTATTTCAGCGCTCCTTTATTACCTCTGCCATCTTAGTACTTGTCATGCTTGTTCTGCTCGTCACCCGGACGGTCCATGATATACATGAGGCCGCCTTTGACGATGAGGTCCAGGTTGCATTGACTCGCCATCTGGACGAACTGAATATTGATGCGCAAGTGGCTTACTGGAAAATAACGACTACCAGTAAGGATATCTTTCAACTTGATATCGAGTTGAAATCGCCAAAAGAAATTACTCAAAATATGGTCAAAGCACTGGAAAAACGTTTGGAAGCAAGTCTTAAAAAACAGGTTTCCCTTGATCTTGCAGTGAGTCCAATAGAGAGATTACATGCTGAATAATTCTAGCTTACGTATTTGGCAAACTTTGCGGAGCTTGTTACTCACAAAATAGGATTCTTCAGGGGGGACTATTTCAGGTCTTGATGTTCAC
Source organism: Desulfocapsa sp. (assembly GCA_030145625.1). GTDB lineage: Bacteria > Desulfobacterota > Desulfobulbia > Desulfobulbales > Desulfocapsaceae > Desulfocapsa. Next base: position 48,843 of record JAQYVF010000014.1, read on the forward strand.
GTTTAAATCAGTTCTATCAGCCCTTTCTTTCCTCCCACTATTTCACCAATGTCAGCACAGGCCAGTGGATATCCCAACATCTTCATTTTGTCCAGGATCACCTGGGCCGCTTCAGGAGGTGCTGCGATGAGGAGTCCGCCTGAGGTTTGTGGGTCGGCAAGGACCATCTCCATCGTGTCATCTCCCTGGCTTTTATTGGTAAGCCATTGGGAGTAAAATTTACGGTTGGTGTAGGCTCCCTCGGGGATGATACCCATGGCAACGAATTCAAGGCAGCCCGGGATAAGGGGAATATGGTCGATGTAGATGCGGGCGCTGACCCCTGATGCTGCCGTCATTTCATGGAGATGTCCCAGCAGGCCGAACCCGGTGACGTCGGTGCAGGCATGGACCTGATGATCTCTGTCCCTGGCGGAGTTTATTGCCTCTGCCGGCAGTCGGTTCAACGTGGCCATGATCTCTGAGATCTGCTCTTCAACTTCGGAGCCAGCCAGGTTGCCCTTGATGGCTGTGGACAGGATTCCGGTGCCAAGGGGCTTGGTCAAGAGCAGGCGGTCTCCGGCCCTGGCGCCGCTGTTGAGAAGAACCCGATCCGGATGAACCACGCCGGTGATCGAGAGACCGTATTTCAATTCAGTATCTTCCACCGAGTGTCCGCCTACCAGCAGGGCACCTGCCTCTTCGATCTTGGAAAGTCCTCCCCGTATTACGTCACGGAATATACTGGCTTCCATGGTTTTTATAGGACAGGCCAGGATGTTCATAGCCAGCAGTGGCTTACCTCCCATGGCATAGACATCGCTCAGGGCGTTGGCTGCGGTGATTTGACCAAAGCTATAAGGGTCGTCGACAATGGGGGTAAAAAAATCCAGGGTCTGGATAAGAGCCGTTTCATCGTTTAGACGGTAAACCCCGGCGTCGTCGCAGGTTTCTGCCCCGACAATCAGCCGATCATTTTTGGGCAGAGTAATGCCGCAAAGTATCTGTCCCAGGTCCCCTGGGCCAAGTTTTGCTGCTCAGCCCGAGGCCTTGACTGTGGACGTCAGTTTAACCATTGATTAGTGTCTTTATAAGAAAGGTTGTTTTTATCAGTTGCCTGCTTATCTTTACTCTATTGGCTAGGGATGAAGAAAAGAACAAAGAAAAAACAGACGAACAACGCTTTATTGTTGAATTTCTGTAAAACTTAGAATAAGTCTTTTTTATCAGATTCTGAGGAAAGGCACAAAGATAATCGTATTCTTTGTGCCTTTCCCTTTTTTAAAGAACAGCGGAATGGCTGTCTCGGCCTGTCTTTGTGGTGAATGAGGCCCGGTCTTGCAACTGAAGGAATATTTTATGGAAATGACCAGTGTACACTCTCCGGAAGACGGGCGTCCCAAACATGAATGCGGCGTTTGCGGGATCTTTGGCCACGAGGATGCCTCCAAACTTACCTACTTCGGCCTTTATGCCTTACAGCATAGAGGGCAGGAGAGTGCCGGTATTGTGGCCTCGGACGGAAAAAAAGTTTCAATTCACAAAGCTATGGGCTTGGTGCCTGAAATTTTTTCAGAGTCTATCCTACAGGGACTGCCGGGTACCATGGCCATGGGGCATGTGCGTTACTCTACCACCGGATCGTCCAATGTGATTAACACTCAGCCCCTGATGGTGACTCATAAGGGCTGTACCCTTGCCGTGGCCCACAACGGCAACCTGGTCAATTCCCTTGAGCTGCGTCAAGACCTCGAAAATAATGGCTCAATTTTTCAGACTTCCATGGACAGTGAGGTGATTCTTCATCTCATGGCCCGTACGGCTCATTTGGGTCTGGAGCGGGCACTCTATGAGTCTTTTTCCTGTCTTAAGGGGGCTTATTCCATTCTCTTGATGACTGGAGATACCCTGGTTGCTGTCCGTGACCCCGCCGGGTTTCGGCCTCTCTGCCTGGGCAAACTGAATAACGGTGGGTGGATTGTGGCTTCGGAGACATGTGCTCTGGATCTGGTAGAGGCAGAGTATATCCGAGATATTGAGCCTGGAGAGATCCTCGTTATCAATAAGGATGAGATGCTTTCTATCTATCCCTGGGCCAAGCGCAAGACCAGCTTCTGTATCTTTGAACAGGTCTATTTTGCACGTCCCGACTCTGATATTTTCGGTATTAATGTCTATCAGGCCCGTAAGCGAATGGGTGAGATGTTGGCCCGGGAATGTCCTGTGGAAGGGGACTTTGTCATGCCTTTTCCAGATTCGGGGAACTATGCTGCCATCGGTTTTTCCCAGGAATCCGGCATTCCTTTGGAAATGGGAGTGATTCGAAATCATTATGTGGGGCGTACCTTTATTGAGCCCACACAGTCCATGCGCGATTTTAATGTACGGGTCAAGCTCAACCCTGTCCGCTCCTTTCTTAAGGGGAAGCGGGTGATCATTGTTGAAGATTCTATTATTCGCGGTACCACGGGAAGGAGCAGGGTCAAGGCCTTGCGTGAGGCCGGTGCCACTGAGGTGCATATGATGGTGAGCTGTCCGCCCACCCGTCATGCCTGTTACTACGGGATCGATTTTCCTTCCTCCGACCAACTCATTGCTGCTCAGCATTCAGTAGAGGAGACGGCCGCTTATCTAGGCCTGGATTCTCTCCATTATCTCAGTCTGGAAGGCCTGGTTGAGGCCACCGGGCTTACGGCAGAAGATTACTGCCTGGCCTGTTTTAATGGCATTTATCCTGTGGAGCCGGACAGGAATTTCAGGAAAGATGCCCTGGAGTTATAGGGAAAATTGGTGAAAAAACATATCATTATTGATGTCTATGAGTGTAACGGCTGCGGCTCCTGTGTGGAGATATGTCCAGAGGTCTTTGCCATGGATGAGAGTGATGAGAAGGCAATCTTACTTGATTCTGATGCAGAGGTGACGGATAAGGTGGAAGAAGCCGTAGCGTATTGCCCGCAGAAGTGTATTGTTATTGATTAATGATGGTATGGTCAATGCTTCAGATGTGGATTTTTTCGGAATATGAAGTTCTTCCAGGGGGGACATTTTCTCAAGGTACTGTCTACTGCTGAGGTACTTCTGTCTCTTAAACGTTGTTGATAAGCCATCCGATACCTTTGGCTTTGGCTCGATACATGGCTTTGTCGGCTTTGTCTATCAGCTGGGTCATATCTTCGGTAAGGGGAAGGTCACTGTTTCGTGAGCAGGGAGTCATGCCGATGGAGAGATCGGTGTCGCCAAAGGCCATCTTTCGAAAACGTTGCAGGATACGCTCAACGACTTTTATTGCCTGGGATATACTGGTCTGGGGAAGAATGACGGCAAACTCGTCTCCACCGTAGCGAAAACAGGTATCCACATTGTTGCGGGTGCAGAGGTGAAGGATCTCCCCCACTGCTATTAACACCTTGTCACCTGCCTGGTGGCCGAAGGAGTCATTGTAATTCTTAAATCGATCCACATCCAGTATGGCAAGATAGAGAGGGTAATGCTGTCGTGCGGCCCGTTCTACCTCACGTGGGAATCTTTTGTCGAAGGCGCGACGATTCAGAAGGCCTGTCAGGTCATCGCAAAGGGATTGTTTTTCAAGCTCGCGGAGCATCTGTTGTTCGCGCAGGGCACGGGTTAATTTTGCCTCGAGCTCAGCGTGTTCTATGGGTTTTTTGATAAAATCGATGGCTCCGGCCCTGATCACTTCAGCGTAACTAGCCCTGCTGCTGAATCCGGTGGCAATTATGACACCAGTTGCCGGATACTCTTCTCTCACATTCTTCAGAAGTTCGAGACCGTCCATCCGTGGCATGACGACATCGGTGATGATGAGATCACATATCTGTGATTTGAGCTTTTCCAGGGCGCTAATGCCGTCTTCTGCGGCAATTGTTCTGTAACCGAGTGCAGAAATGAGAAGGGTGAGTGATGTCAGGACAATGGGATCGTCATCTACTACCAGGATGACAAAATTTTTTTTGTCGATCTCTTGATTCATTTTTCCTTGCTACGCTGACCTATTGACTGAAAGGGTCGATTAACCGGTTTCATTTTAGTGTATCTTTTCGTGAGAGGAAAGTCTAGAGCTGGAACTTTTTTTCGTTAAGTTTCCTTGTGATAAAGAATTGTTAACGTGATTTCTCTTCTGTTTTTTTCATTCATGGTGTCATAACATGTAACCGCTGCTTTGGGTTAGAGGCGTGGTGTGTCTTGCCATATGATGACTCAGGATAAAGGACATGTGGCAGAGTTAACTTCCTAGATAATCGAAGGTTTCGCAAGTTGGGCTCTTGTCTTTGTTCCAGGTGCTGTTTTGGATTGTAGAGGAATTTTACTTCCTTTGTTGGGATTGAAATGAGTTCGCTTACGCTGGAGCAGGTTATCGTTGTTCATGATTTTCTGATTCTGAAAAAATCGTATATTGCAATCTGAGAGTGAAAAGTATAGGCTAAAAAGTGAGGTTATTCTGCAATCTAATATGTATCTTGGGCAGTTGCAGTAGGTTGATTTCTTTTTATGACGTTAAACAAACAACAAAATGATGATTGGGATCTTGTGGGGGGAGCTGTGTCTGTCGTCCACTTGCAAAATGATGGTTTATTCCGGTTAGTCCGATGCGGAAAACAATACCGTGGTTTTCACTGAAGAGATGGAGCATTCTCATCTGACACAGTTGTTCGAGTCCGGGTACAGTGATGACCCCCTTGATGAAATTCTCCTCTTGCTTTCTTTTATTGCGCCAGGCTATTCTCAGGAGTCACTTCGTCAGCTGCATCAGGAGATTGCGAATTTTTTTAACGGGGATCATTCGGAATATCGACCGAGTAACACCCAATATCACAATCTCGGACATACCTACAGCGTTGTCCTGGCGGCCACTCGGCTCTTTCATGGGCTTTTCTGTGAAGGGCGGCATGTTTCTGAGGAAACATTGAGAAAAGCTCTGTATTGTGCCTATTTTCATGACTGCGGACTTTTACTTAAAAATTCTGAGAAGGCTGCCAGTGGAGCGGCATATACCAAGGAGCATGAGGCGCGCTCTATCCTCTTTATGGAACGCTATCTGCAGGAGAAGGCATTTCCGCCTTCTTTCATTGCGGACTGTTCTCTTATCATTCAATGTACGAATCTTAAAATTGACCCTGATACCCTGGCTTTTCCCTCAGAGGAGGTGAAGCTGGCCGGTTTTGTCGTGGGCTCGGCTGATATCCTTGCTCAGATGGCTGACAGGTATTACCTGGAACGGTTACCCCTTCTCTTTCAGGAGCACAAGGAAGGGGGGATTACTATCTATAATTCTGCAGTGGAACTTATGCAGCATACCACCTTTTTTTATCATCACGTTATTATTGATCGATTGGAGCGGGTGTTTTTTAATATTGTTGAAGCGATGCGCACCCATTTCCGTGAACGGTGGGATCTGGACAGGAACTTGTATCTGGAGAATATAAGCAAGAATATTAAATATATAAGAACTGTGGCCCTGTCGTGTGAAGATGAGATGGAGTGTCTGCAGCAGTTTTTGCGGCGCAAGCCTCCATTCTGAGGCTGTGTGTATCAGTGCATGGGGAAAGATCAGGAGAGGAGGCTGAGACCGCGGGCTTCAGATTTTTCTACCAGCTCTTTGAGAGAAGCCCGTTGGACCCGGGCGACAATGGCCTCGATTTCTGCCGCCAGGGAGCGTGTTTGCAAGTCGAAATGAATACCACACCGATATTCTACCCCTTTCCTTCCCCTGATCTTGTCCACTTGCAGGGTGGAACCTGATATATGCACATCCTGATCCTGTTCTATAATAATATGGATATTACGGGGTTCGTCAGGAGTAAAAAGGGGACCCTCCTCTTTTTCTATACTGAAAAATACCTCGTGGGCACTGATTTCAAGAGGCCTGCTTATTAGTTCCTTTTCCCCGTGTGCCCCGCTAATGATAATCTTGGCGTCCATACCTGCCGGTACCATAGCCCTGTAGGCCCTCACTCCTTTGATCAGTCTTCCCACCACAGGGTAGGCGAGTTTGAGAAGGGGAATGTCGCGGATTTGGGTCATTTCTTGAAAAAATGTGCCGAATTCAAGGGCGCCGGAACGGATAAAAAGGCGCAATACAATCTTTTGGGAGTCTTTGATGTGGATGTTGCCCATACCGGGTTCCAAGGGCAGAGTGACGAGGTACCCCATAGCCTTGAGATAATCACCCTCAGTGTAAGGCGGTTCTGTCAGGATCGGTTCCCCATCAACTATCTGTTCTATCAGAGCCGGCAGGGCATCGCTCAGACGGGTAATGTAGATTCTGGTCATACCGTCCAGTTCTATTTCCAGGATCTGCTCCTCAAACAGGGCGGTCTGCAGATAGGGGAGGATACGTTTGGCTTCAGTAAATATTTCACCGCTGGAGACGAGTTCTTCTAACTGCTCCATGCTATAATTTTCCTCCGGGAAAAAGAATTTCAGTTTTTTTCCTAGAGCCTGCAATGCTGTTTGGGGAGAGGGGTCAGTCATCCGTGATAGCTCTGGTGTTTGGCTTTAGTTCTGACGGGGGTCTTTTCCGGTTTCAAACATTTCAAAGAGGTCATAGAACAGCCTGGCCACTGCACTGAAATGAGTGGCAGATCCGGAGCTTGCGTAGGCCTTGGTCAGTTCCATGGCCCGGGCGAAACTTTCCTGGCTTTCTGATTCATCAGGTGCCTTCAGCACATGGACAAGACGTTCTCCGATTTCATTTTTCATGGAATGCTCCTTGTTAAGAAATTATACTATCCTGTTTGGTGTCTTTCAAGCTCTTTCCACTTCTGTCAGCATCTCTTCTATGACCTGGAGACCGCCCTGCCAGAAAGATGAGTCGTTCAGGTCAATGTTGAAAGGTGCCAGCAGTTCATAGGGCGATTGGCTGCCTCCTTGAGAAAGAAGGTGGAGATACTTGGGAATGAACGCAGGCCCTTCCTCCTGATAGATACGGTAGAGGGAGAGGACCAGTAACTCTCCGAAGGCGTAAGAATAAACATAGCCGGGGGTGTGCAGAAAGTGGGGGATATAGGACCACCAGACACGATAATGGTCTCCCAGGGTAACCGCATCGCCGAACATTGCCTGCTGGCTCTCCATCCAGAGGGTGGAGAGGTCATCGGTGGAGAGTTCTCCCTTATCGCGACGGCTGTTATGGATCAGTTTTTCAAAGCGGTTCATGGAAATTTGTCGAAAGACAGTGGCAAAGATTGATTCCAGTTTCTGGCAGATAAAGGCCCGTCGCTGGGCAGCATCATCAAGACTTGCCAGCTGTCTGTGAAAGATCAGCAGTTCGGCAAAGACCGATGCGGTTTCGGCAAGGACCAGAGGGGTATCACTGTTAAAATATCCTTTTTCTTTTGCCAGATATTGATGGATGCCGTGTCCAAGTTCATGGGCTACAGTGGATACATCACGGAGATTGCCTGTATAGTTGACCAAGATAAAGGGATGAGCGTCCGGTACTGCCGGATGGGCAAAGGCTCCACCTCTCTTGCCCTCAAGGAGAGGGGCATGGATCCATTTCTGTTCGAAAAAGAGTGTCGCGATGTCTGCCATCTCCGGAGAAAAGGCATGGAATCCCTCAAGCACCATTTCCCGGCATTCCTGCCAGGGAATCAACTGATCCGGCAGGGAGTCCAGTGGCGCATAGCGGTCATAGTCCTGCAGCGTCTCAAGGCCCATCAGTTCTTTTTTAAACCGGTAATAGCGCTGGACGATATCGTAACGCTCAGTGGTACTGGCTACCAGGGCTTCAACGGTTTGATCTTCAAGCTCGTTGGAGAGATTTCTGGCACTGACCCATGAAGGGTAGCTGCGCAGTCGGTCATCTATCATCTTTTCGCTTAAGATGGTGTTGAAGATATGGGTGAGGATGTGGAGTTGACTTTGCAGGCCTTCCGTGAGCTCAATGGCTGCTTTTTGACGTATTTCCCTGCTGCCGGCATAGAGATCTGAGAGTACCTCTTCTTCGCTTCTTTTCTCTTCACCAAATTCGAGGTGGCCCATGAGTTTTTCAAAGAGGGTGAGCCAGCAGTCCCGACCCACCGGAGAGAGCTCTACCAGCAGGGTCTCTTCTGTTTTGGAAAGGAGATGGGCTGCATAGCGACGGAGATTACTAAGATAATGACGGTAAGGGGCGGTATCTTCGGCCTTAAGAAAACGATCAGCAGATTCCTGATCCATCTTTGCCCATTCCAGGTCAAAAAAGACCAATTCTCGATTGACACGGCTTGCCGCCTCTTTACTCTGTTGGAGGAAGGCTCCGGCTTCACTGTTTTTTACCTGGGTAACAAAGTTTAGAAAAGCGTAGGTGTCGATGCGGCCAAGGTTCACCTGGATGCGTTCCAGGCGCCGTACGGTTCGGGCAAAGACAGCAGGATCCAGTTCCGTAAGTTTTCCGGCACAGCCCTCTTTCAGCAGCTCTGCTTCTTGCAGGCAGAGGTCCAGATCGTCCTGAAGCAGTTCGTCCTGCAGAGAGTCATAGAGATCTTCGAGGTTCCATACCACATCAGTGGTACCGAGGTCATTGTTTGTAGAAGCTGATGACATGGAAATATCCTTTACAAAATGAAGGGATTGAGTAAGTGAGGTCCAGTTGATTTTTTATAGCAGGTCTTCAGTTATTTTCAAGGCTGGAGAACTATCGCGGTGTTTACAGATCCCTTATTGTTCAATGAATTCAACAACGGTAAAAGAAGAAAACAACCAGTCACCCTCTAATTTTTTCGCTGTTATATTTATCTCATAGGCATCAGTAAAGCGATTGTCTTTTGTCTTTCCCTCCAGGCGGAGGGTGGTTATGATCTCAGCCCTTTCCTTGTCAGGAAGGTCGATGACAGTATCATGGAAATTGAAGCGCGTGTTGGTGAGCTGTTTTTTCATCATGAGGATGTGATCACTGATATCTTTTGTGGTGAATTGCCGGTCGATATGAAAAGATTCAATGCTGACTTTGCATGGATTGTTGCACAGTCTTGCAGCTAAGGCCGCTTTTTTCAGCGTCTCAATGGGTGCATCTTTTTTTGGCGACGAACAGTAGTCAGCCAATGAGGCCAGATTGCGTCTGATCTTTTTCTCGTCACTTGGCAGGAAAAAGAGAGTTCCGCCTGCCACGAGCAGGATTGCCAGGAAAATCAGCCAGTTTCTGTTGCTCATAAGAGTACTCCTCCCACGATACGATCTATTCTTACCTGACCAAAACGATGACGGGACATGGCTGTGCCGCGATTATCGCCCACCACATAGACATGTTCGGGGGCTATGATTCTCGGGGCCAGGTTCCAATCGGAATGATGGTGGACATAGGGTTCATCTATCTGCTTTCCATTGACATACAGGTTTCCTTGCCGGAATTCAACTGTTTCTCCAGGCAGACCGATAATACGTTTGAGCAGCATGACACTCCGACCTGTGAAACGAACGGTTACTACGTCAAAGCGCTCTATCTGTGAAAAGAGATACTGGGGGCGCCAGCAGAAGGCAAAGGATCCATTCTGGTAGGTGGGTTCCATGCTGTGTCCCTGGATACGCAGGGGAATGAGGATATAGCCGAAAAGAAGAAAGCAGGTGAGCCCAACCAGGACAAGGCGGAGGAAAAATGTTTTATTCAGGGAGGGAAAGAAAAATCGATGAATAATCGAGGAGGACATGGCAGGGCAGATTGCGGTAACATAAGGAATGGAAATGACCCTCTCCTTTTTTAGGAAGAAGAGTGCCTGAACGGGATAATTCCAGAGTCTTTTAAAAAAACAGTCTACGTGACATGAGCTGGGAAGTCAAAGAAGAGAGTGTCGTTAGTCTCTTTTTATGAGGCTTTTCAGGAAACTCAGGCAAATTGTGAGTAGATTGTTTAACATTATATGCTGATGTATGTTAGGATGTTATATGGCTCCAGCTTGTAAAACATTTTCTCCATTTCTCTGTCAATGAAAATTCGGACACTGCTCATCGTTGGCTTGATTGCTCTGGCCTTTATTCCCCTGCTGATATCCTTAAGCTTAAATCTGCCCAGGGTGCTGAGCCAGTTTAAAGTGGCTGAAGAAAACAGGCAGCTCCTGTTGGTCCAGGGAAATGCCAGACAGGTCGCCATGGAAATGAAGTGGTACCAGGATAGCTTGAGGGCCTTGAGTTTTAACGTGGGAAGCGTTGAATTGGTTTCCAATATCTCTACAGATGTTTCTACACCGGTCATAAAAAAGCGGCTGGGACAAATGGTTGCTCAATGGTATCAACAGAATTCAGAGGTCCTGGCCATACAACTGTTTGATCTACAGGGGCTGGAGCGTTTTGCGGTTCGTCGAGGCGGTGACGGGATTCTGGCTGTACCACCAGAGAGCAAAGAACGTATAAAGAGTCCTCCTTCTCTGATCGCTATGGCGGGTCTGCATCCTGAGAGCAGAGTATTTTATGCAGGCTTGGAATTCCTCGATCACATGGGTGATGAGCGGCATCCTGTGATATGTTTAGGAATAGGTCTCCTGAATCAGGGAGAAGTGGTCGGCGGGGCCTGTCTCTATCTTGATCTTTTTTCCCTGGTCCAGCGTTATTCAGGGGATCTGATCCAATACAACAGAGAAAGCCATCTCTATACTCCTCTCCCTGTATCTGGTTCTTTTGTCCATGACGTCGAGTTTCCTGCAGGAGCGGATCCTGTTAAACCGATATTGATCAAAGAGAGGGGCGGCCAATCTCTGGCTCTTATCCCTCTCTTTGGGGATGGTTATTTTCCTGAGCACCTGTTGCTTCTTCATGCCGTCAGTCCTGGAAACACGATGGTCTGGGTGAAAAAATGGCGAAGACAGATGATCATATTTTTCTGCGTTGTTTTACTCTTTGTCTGCCTTCTTGCAAAGAAACTCGCTACTGTCATCGATGATTTTTTTCAGGAGCTGTTTCGTGCAATTCATAGTTTGCTACATAAACAGCAGCCCTTGTCCCTCTCTTGGTCAGGACCAAGGGAAGTGAAGAGTTTGAGTGATAATCTCAACAGCCTTTCCAAACAATACATTGAGAGTCTCAGGTTACAGGAAGAGATGAGGTTTGAGACTCAAAAAATGGAAAAAGAGTTGAGGCAGTCTCAAAAGATGAAGGCACTTGGTCTTTTGGCAGGCGGGGTGGCTCATGATTTGAATAATATCCTTTCAGGGATTGTCAGTTATCCGCAATTACTCCTCTTGCAGCTGCCGGAAAAGAGCGAACTTCGAACTCCAATCCTTGAGATTCAGCACTCGGGAGAGCGGGCGGCGGCCGTGGTGGCAGATCTGCTCACTGTTGCCCGTGGGGTAGCCAGTAAAAAAGAACCATGTGATCTCAACAGATTGGCCCGTGAGTATATTGAATCACCAGAGTGTGTCGCCCTGCAAAAGTACCACGCACAGGTCTCCTGTGACTGCCAATTCTCATTGGAGGAACTTCCTGTACTTTGCTCTCCCGTGCATGTGAAAAAGGCCCTCATGAATCTGGTAACCAATGCTGTTGAGTCTATCACGGAAGGTGGCCAGATAGTTGTCTCCACAAGGAGGGAACAACGTGCAGGGGAAAAAAGGCTGGAAACAGACCTGCTGGCAGTAGATTATGGAGTCTTGCAGATTCAAGACAATGGTCCAGGGATTGAGAAGAAGGATCTGGAACATATCTTTGAGCCGTTTTACAGTAAGAAGAGTATGGGGAGGAGTGGTACAGGGCTTGGCCTGACCGTGGTCTGGAATACTATGAATGATCATGCCGGCCAGGTCAAGGTCTCCAGTAATGAGGAAGGAACCAGTTTTGAGCTCTTTTTTCCTTTGTGCAAGGATGAAAAGCCTGATCATGAGAGAAGAGTTTCAGAAGAATATCTACAGGGAAATGGTGAGCATATCCTGGTTGTTGATGATGAACCTCAGCAGAGAGATTTGGCCAGCAGAATCTTAAGTGTATACGGTTACCGGGTAGAGAGTGTGAACTCAGGTGAGGAGGCAGTGGAATTCCTGAGGCATCATGAATGTGATCTGCTTCTGCTGGATATGATCATGGATCCTGGGTTAAGCGGTTATGAAACCTATCGTCAAATTTTGGAGATCCGTCCGCAGCAGAAGGCAATAATCGTCAGTGGTTTTTCTGAAAGCCTGAATGTTGAGGATACCAAAAAACTGGGAGCAACGGATTTTGTAAGAAAGCCCTACTCCATGGAAATCCTGGCCCGGGCAGTCAAGGGTGCATTGGAGAAAAAAGAGACTGCTTAGTCCCTCATTCCTGTTTTACTTTACCCGTTTTTGGTAGAGTGATCCGTATCTCAATTTCATTGATATCTCCGTGGTTGACCTTTAGGGAATCGACAAATCCGCTGATGGATCCTGCCAGGGCATCCTGGACAAAATCTTTCATCGGCACACGGCTGCCATTGACCAGGAGAGTGGTATGGTCCGTACCATTACCGGCATGCTGGAGGAAGCGTTTTTCGATGAAGGAGGCGATTTCTGCAGCCTCATTGAGGCGGAAGATATAGTCGCCGCTTATTTTTTCATCGCTGGCCACGGCGATTACGCCGCTCACCTGGTCACGCAGAAGATCTTTACTGTTACGAAAGACCTCAATCTTGGCCACCTGCCGAGCCTTCTTGAACCCTTCACCGATGACGATGTCCACTTCCGGGAAATAGCGATAAGCCAGTGTGGTCAGTGAGTAGCCGCTGTTATCGGTCATCATGACAAGCTGGTCCGGAGCCACCAGCAGCACGGAATCAGCCCCTGCCCGGCGGTGGGTATCAGTGTCGGAACCAGGTGTATCGAAGACGACCCCAGTTTCCTTGGTGGATTTGATTACGGCAACCCGGTAGCCGAGTTCTTTGAGATGGTGAACCACCTGGGAAGCCAGGGTGGTTTTACCGCTGTCGTGCCAGCCGATAAAGGTGACAATGGGGAGCATACAAAACCCTCGAAAAGAAAATACTTCTGAAAGAAATGGGACTAGTTACTGGTATTTCAAGAAGATTATCTTATCCTGCAGGAAACAGCAAGCAGGGTTTGCAAAAGCCCCCTCTCCTCATTGCTGCGGGGAGAGGGGCCTTTGTTTTATATTTTAAATCTGGGGTGAAGGATTTTCAGCTCAGCCTCGGGTTTGTAGCCGCTAATCATGCTGCGAATAGCACCCTTTATGGCAAAGAGGGACATGTAGAGATGGATAATAAACACTGTCACCATAGCGGCTCCCAGAAAATTATGAATGATTGCCGAGAGCCGTAGAGTATCCGTGTTTCCCTGAAAAGAATAGAGAAAATAGCCGGTGACTGCCATGACCGTACCACCAAGAGTTGCCAGCCAGAACCAGCTTTTTTGTCCGGCATTGAATCTGCCGGCCGGCACCGTTTTGTTCTCCTTACTCAGATAGCCGCCTATCTTCAGCATCCATAAAAAATCATAGGGGGCAATGATCATGTCCTTGGCCCAGATGAAGAGCATGAACAGGGCACTGCCGGAAAAGGTTACGGCTGAAATAAGGTGAACGGTTCGTCCGCTACGCAGCAGAACTCCTCCACCCACCAGTGAGCCGAAAATGGTGAGTAGTCCAGTAATCACCAGCAGAGCAAAGGAGATGGCGGCACACCAATGAATGCAGCGGCTAAGAAGATTGAAATAATAGATTTGCCTTCCTTCGTGGGAAAATTTCATTGGCCCGATAATAATGTAATGGAGAAAAAATATCAGGGGCACGACGGTCACCACCAGAAGAAAAATCTGAGAAAAAATATTGGCTTGCAATGAGGTGAAGAGCTGTCCGTACTGCTGCCAGTCTCCGGTGAACAATCCGTTGATCTCGTGAAAGGCAGCGGTTGAAGGGCCTGGGCCAAAGCTTGTTAGGAGCTGTCCTTGTGACTGGGCAATGGCCAGTCCGGCCATTGCCCAGAAAAGGATGCAGCCTGGAAGAATGAGTTTCTTCATAAGCATCCTCGTAAAGGGATTATTTTTTTTTGTAGGCCTTGTCCCAGCCCCAGGCGTTTGTTCCTGAACCGCGTTTGAAAACGCGTTCCCGGTACACGTCAGCCACTTCGTCAGCATCCCCTGCGAGCAGGGCCTTTGTTGCACACATGGCGGCGCAGAGCGGCACTTTGCCTTCGGCGATACGGTTTTGTCCGTAAAGCTTCTGCTCTTTTACGCTGAATGTTTCTTCCGGGCCACCGGCGCAGAAGGTACATTTATCCATGGCACCACGGGCACCAAATACCTGGCCGCTTGGAAACTGAGGCGCGCCGAACGGGCAGGCCATGAAACAGTAGCCGCAGCCGATACAGGTGTCTTTGCTGACCAGTACAATACCGTCATCGCGCTGGTAGATGGCATCCGTTGGGCATACAGCTATGCAGGGTGCATCCGCACAGTGCATGCAGGAAACTGAGATGGATTTTTCTCCCGGTTTACCCTGGTTGATGGTGATTACTCTGCGTCGATTAACACCCACTGGAATGTGGTGGCCCTCTTTACAAGCCACCACACAGCCACTACAGTCAATACAACGCTCTATGTCACATAAAAATTTCATGCGTCCCATTTATTATTCCTCCCTGGGCTATGCCCGGCTGACCTTGCATAGGCCGTCTTTGGTTGCCTGAATCTGGGTGACAATGTCATACCCGTAGTTCGTACAGACATTGGCTGCATCACCCATGACATAAGGCTCATGACCTGCAGGGTAGTTGCCGGCCAGCGATTCGCCCATGAGTGTACCACCGAAATGGTACGGCATGAAAATGGTCTTGTCGTCAACCCGTTCCGTGAAAAATGCCTTCACCTTGACCTTGCCGCCTTCCGGAGATTCGATCCAGATCATCTCACCGTCTCGCAGGCCTAAGTTATTGCCTAAGACTGGGTTGATTTCGGCGTACATCTCCGGTTGCAGTTCAGAGAGGTATTTGTTGCTTCTGGTTTCTGCTCCGCCACCCATATGCTCGACCATGCGGCCTGTGGTCAGGACGTAGGGGAACTCTTTGACCAGATTTGGATTCTGTTCACTTTTATATCTGGTGAACACTCGGAAATGGTTCGGTTTGTCTTCGTAGGTCGGGTATTTTTCGATAAGATCGGGTCGTGGTGAATGAAGCGGTTCACGATGGATCGGTACCTGATCAGGGAAGGTCCATACTACGCAACGGGCTCTGGCATTACCAAATGGTGCCATGCCACGGGCAATTGCTTCTTTGATGGTCTTCTGGGAGAGATCTGTCTTCCAGTTGGTGCCGGGAACCACGTCTTTGAATTCAGCATAGCCACCCTTCACCTCACTGCCTGGATTGCAGACACCTTTGGAGGCTAGCTGATTCTCCTCGCGACCGGACATGACATAGGTCGTTTCCTGGCCGAAACGATTCCTGAAGGGCAGGCCGCCCTCGGCCACCGGTTTGGATACATCGTAGAGGATGGGGGTACCCGGGTGGGTATCGGTCCAGCAAGGCCAGGGCATACCGTAGTAGTCGCCATCGCAGGGACCGCCTTTGGCCTGCAGGGTTTCAATATCAAAGGTATGCCAGTTTTCCATGTGCTTCTTGATCCGTTCGGGGGTCTGACCGTTGTAGCCGATGGTCAAGGTTCCTTTGTTGATCTCACGGGTGATGTCTTCCGGCGTTTCCTTGATGTTTTTGTAGAATTTATCGGCAAAGCCGAGACGTTCAACAAGGTCTTTCATGATGGAATAATCGTCCCTGCAGCCACCTATCGGATCAACGATTTTGTGACGCCACTGGATCTGGCGTGAAGTCGAGGTCACTGAGCCCGATGTTTCGTACTGGCTGGAGCAAGGCAGCAGATAAACGTTATCTGTAGTGCAGGTTGCTGCCGCCATGGTTGGGAAAGGATCGACAATAACAAAGAGATCAAGTTTGTTGTACGCTTGGACCACTCTATTATACTGGGAGTTGGAGTTGGAACCGCAACCCCACTGGATCATGGCCTTGATTGGCGTGTACTGCTCTATCTTTTCTTCCCCGAGAACACCTTCATACCAGCGGGAAAGGGTGAAGCCCTTGGCGTTCATCCATTTCTTTTCTTTGAATCTGGAGGTGATATAATCGTAATCGACATCCCAGACTCGGCACCAGTGTTTCCAGGAGCCATCTGACAGCCCGTAATAGCCGGGCAGAGTGTGTGAGAGGACACACATATCAGTTGCGCCCTGGACGTTGTCGTGACCGCGGAAAATATTGGTACCGCCGCCAGACTTACCCATGTTGCCGAGTACCAGCTGCAGGATGCAGAAGGCGCGGGTAATTGAAGAACCGATGGAATGCTGGGTTCCACCCATACACCAGGTAAGTGAAGTCGGTCTGTTGGTGGCCAGAATTTTGGCCACTTTTCTGGTCTGGGCCGCTGGAATACCGGTGATGTTTTCTACTTCTTCCGGGGTGTACTTGGTGGCGATTTCAGCCATTTCCGGATAACCGGCAACCCGAGTGCGGATAAACTCTTTGTCTTCCCAACCTTTCTGAATGATTTCGTTGATCAGGCCCATGATAAAGGCACAGTCAGAACCTGGACGGATGCGGACAAATTCAGAAGCTTTAGCTGCAAGCTTGGTAAAACGTGGATCAACTACAATGATTGGTGCGTTGTTGACCTCTTTTGCATGCAGAATATGCTGCATGGAAATCGGATGCGCCTCAGCGGCGTTGGATCCGATAAAGATCATAGATTTTGCATGCCTCATATCGTTCAGGCTGTTGGTCATTGCTCCGTAACCCCATGTATTGGCGACACCTGCCACCGTTGAGGAGTGTCAGATACGGGCCTGATGATCGACGTTGTTCGACCCCCAGAATGCGGCAAATTTCCTCTGCAGATAGGCCATCTCTGTGGAGACCTTGGCGCTGCCGTTCAGGTGCAGGGCATCGGGGCCGTCATTTTCACGGATGGCTGTTAATTTAGCGGCAACTTCACTCATGGCTTGATCCCATGAGATTTTCTGCCATTTGCCATTGACTCGCTTCATCGGATTTTTGAGTCGTTTTTCACTGGTCACCATGTCGATGGCTGAGGCACCCTTACAGCAGTAGCCGCCTCGACTGACAGGATGATCCTGGGCCACTTCCTGCCTGACCCAGACGCCGTTGCGAACTTCGGCATTGATACCACAGCCAACAGCACAGTGGGTGCAGACTGATCGGACCATTTTAGAATCGGGGTAAGCGGCTTTGGCGGCGGCAGGTGTGGCTGCTTTTGCAGTCATCCTTGTTGTCATGGCCGCACCAGTCAGGGCAGCTGTGGCTGCGGAGAGTTTGAGGAACGAACGTCTGGCAACCTTGGGATTCAGGGTTACCCGGCTGGTTTTCGTCCCTACAGAAGAGGAATTGCGAATTTTTCGTTGCGCCATTTTTGGTTCTCCTTTTTCGGTTAACGCAGTGATTCGTAATATTTTTTAAAGGCCTCTGATTTCCGGTATAGAACTTCATCCGGACGTTTGGCTTCCATCTGCTCTTTTGCTTTTGCCTTTTTCCCCACCAGGGTCGAGCCGGCAACTATTGCCGAGCCTGCCAGTATCTGTTTGAGAAATGATCGCCTGTTGTCATCTTTTTGCTGCATACTTTACCTCCATAGGTTTATGGAAACACTTCAGCTACTTTGCCTTGTTGTCCAGCCGCCTTGTTGTCTGTAAATTCATATTAGGCCACCTTGCAAAATTTCCTTTTCGCCCAAACTCTTCGTTATGAGAAAAATTTTATCCTCGGAATATCAAATATATGCTTGCGGTAAAATTTCTCTCATGCCTCGATTTTGAACGAAAATTCTAATTTTTCAAGGTA
>JAQYVF010000154.1 GCA_030145625.1 Desulfocapsa sp.
ACTTAGGCTTCCTTCAGACCCCACCTCGCGGTGACGCCCTTGCCATCGGCTAGTAATTTATGCTAGGTTAATATCCTAACACAGGAACACTTACAGGGGACTTTAACCCCATAAGTTCACGCCCATGCCGGGCGTACACAAAAAACTACAGCCGACCGCAAGAAGCGAAGTCGATTTTCGTTACTATTTAGTCTTCTCTGTGGTTTCCGCTTGCTGAAAGGCTTTCCTGGCGGCGGCTGAGTAAAACGTTCGGCAGAGAGTAGAATGAATTAGCATGAAAACAAATATTAACAAAACAACTATCGAACTATCTACAATAGCTTTAATTTTGATTCTTTCATTTTTGCTTTTCAGTAATTTTGACGCTCTCGAAAAAATAGTCGAGATATCGACTAAATATGAGGAATTTGAAGTAGATGAAATAGTATCCACTTTGATTGTTTTGGCATTTTGTCTGGTATGGTTTTCTTTTAGACGCTGGCGTGAAACTCTCAAAAGCAACAAAGAACTTCACGATGCCCTATGTACAATCAAGACATTAGAAGGCATTATACCTATATGTATGCATTGTAAAGAAATTCGAGATGACAAAGGCTCTTGGAACCGACTTGAAAAATACATTTGTGAACATTCCGAGGCTCAATTCAGTCACAGTATATGCGAAAAATGCTTAAAAGAACATTACCCCGAAGAAGTTGATTAACAAGACAGGTACATGCCGAACAAGGCGGTTCACTTGACGCCGAGAACGTCCGCGGCGCTGACGCGGCAAGGTTCTTGACGGCACAAATGACCTTGGTCACCAAACAACTCCCTTAAACCGATTGGGGATCGAGAGTGATAACAATTTCAATCCTACCTTCGTCATTTTGATCGGGGCGTAATATTATTTGCCAAAGTCATTACGAATCAAAACTTATAACGAAGAAGAATAGATTGTGCGAGAGAAGCGATTTACAGAACATCAAGTACAAGTCACTCTGGGCCATACATGATTCATGAGTCTTTTTTTGTTTCCAACTCGGCAAGTCGCTTTCGAACCAGCTCAGCCTTTGGCGATTGAATCGTCTCGAAAATGGCCAGTGCCTGTGTCTGATAATCAATGGCCTTCTCATACTGGCTCATTGCACTATACGCATTTCCCAATCCACCTAAAGCATGTCCTTCCCCCTGACGATTGCCGATTTCTCGAGCAATGGCCAGCGCCTCCGTATAATAATCAATGGCCATATCATACTGATGGAGGTATAAATTAGTAGTTCCCAGGTTGCCTAAAAAAGTTCCTTCCCCACCCCGGTTACCGATCTCTTGAGCAATGGCCAAGGCCTGCACATAATTATCTATGGCCTTCTGGTATTGACGAAGGTATAAGTAAATAGTTCCCAGGTTGCCCAGCAAAGTGCCTTCCCCACTCCGGTTGCCGATCTTACGAGCGATGGCCAACGCCTGTAAGTAGTACTCAATGGACTTCTCAAACTGGCTACTTGAACTATACGCATTGCCCAATCCACTTAAAGCATGCCCTTCCCCCTGACGGTTGCCGATTTCACGAGCAATGGCCAGCGCCTGTGTCTGATAATCAATAGCCTTTTCATACTGGCCAGTTGAACGGTAAGTACTCCCCAGGCTACCTAAAGCATCTCCTTCCCCCCGACGGTTGCCGATTTCACGAGCAATGGCCAACGCCTCTGTTTGATACTCTGTGGCCTTCTCGTACTTGCTGGTAGAACGATAAGCATTTCCCAGGTTCCTTAATGTATCTTCTTCCCCCTGGCGGTTACCAACCTCACGAGCAATGGCCAGCGCCTGTGTCTGATAATAAATGGCCCTCTCATACTGGCCGATTGAACGATAACTATTCCCCAGGTTTGCTAAAGAATCTCCATTTCCCCTGCGATCACCGATTTGACGAGCAATGGTCAACGCCTGCAGATAACAATCAATGGCATCCTCATACTGACTGATTGAATGGTAAGCATTCCCCAGGTTTCTTATGGCATTTTCTTCTCCTTTGCGGTTGTCGTTTTTAAGTGCAAGAATAAGTGCTTGCGTCTGGTAATCAATGGCTTTCTCATGCTGGCCAATTGAGAGGTGAGCACTTCCCAGGTTGCCTAAAGAATCCACTTCTCCCCAGCGGTCGCCAATTTCACGAGCAATGGTCAGCGCCTGTTTATAACAATCAATACCCTTCTTATACTGGTCCATTAACCGATAAGTATTTCCGAGATTTCGTAACGTATCTTCTTCCCCTTGCCGGTTGCCAATCTCACCAGCAATGACTAAAACCTTTTTATAGGTTTCAATGGCCTTCCCATACTTACGGATTGCACGGTAAGCATTTCCCAGTTCGCTTAAAAAAAGTTCTTCCCCATTTCGATTGCCGATTTCACGAACAATGACCAACGCCTGTGTATAATGATCAATGGCCTTCTCATACTTATGGAAGTATGAATAAGTAGTTCCCAGGTTACCTAACACCGTCCCCAGCCTACTCCGCTTACCGATTTCATGTGCAATAGTAAGCGCTTGCGCCTGAGAACCAATGGCCTTCTCATACTGCCCGATCGAACCGTAACTTATTCCCAACTCACCCAGAAAGAATTCTTCCCCATTCCGGTCACCGAGATCACGAGCAATTGCTAGCGCCTGGATATAATAAAAAATAGCCGTTTCGTACTGATTAATTGAAGCATAAGCACTTCCCAATCCCCCCAAAGCATACCCTTCTCCCCACCTATTCTTGTTACTCTCAGATAAGCGTAAAGCTACTATATGATCCTGTCTGGCCAATTCAAATTGACTGGTAACGCTGAAGCTATTGCCTCTGGCAATATAAAAAGATGCAGTTTTTTGTATTGCAAGGGCTTGGTCAAACAGTGAAATGGCCTCTGCATATCGCTGGTTGTCATAAGCCTCGACACCCTTTTGATAAAATCCGAACGCTTGCGTTTGTTTCTTGGTAAGCGCTGTTTGCAGTTCTTTTTCCACCTCATTTTTTACTTCTTCTCTCGGTGGATTCATTGGTTTTTCAACCACATATTTTTTTACTATATCTCCAACTCCGGTATCCGCAGCAATGTGTTGTTCGAGATAATTCATTAGCGGGGAGATACCATTAAAAATGGCGACAACAACAATG
Organism: Desulfocapsa sp.; assembly: GCA_030145625.1. GTDB lineage: Bacteria > Desulfobacterota > Desulfobulbia > Desulfobulbales > Desulfocapsaceae > Desulfocapsa. The sequence continues at coordinate 3,140 of JAQYVF010000154.1, forward strand.
AGCATTGCCATTTTTTTCCTGGCTGATTGGGCCGCCTGAGGATTGCGTGCTCTGTCTTTTCCATAACTATACGTTATGATAAAGATACCGACGATACCAATTATGAGACTTATAACAAGTGAGGTTATGTCCATAAGAATACTCCAAGCAAAAATCGAAAATAATTCTTTTCTTGAGCCAAGGATATGGTAATTGAGCGTGCTCAAAATTACACAAATGTATTCCAGAGAAAGAGAAAAGACAAGGGGAACAATAGGGAACAGGACACGTTTCCAAGGTAGCCAACAAACTAAACCTACTCGAATATCTTTTCAGAAAAGACAAAAAAAGGGTGCCATGTCCCTGATGAGACACAGCACCCAGCCTGAACAGCTTGCCCGGCACTTCACACATGAATTACTTACTGACCGTACCGAATTCTTACCACTACTCGATCAGAACATCTATATATGTTAAATTATTAACATAATCTATCTCGGCAACTCCACCTCCGGAGACACTATCAGGAAGCAATATCTGGGTAATGTTTTCCGTAAAAAAGGTGTTGCAGTCAATTGTGCAACCTGTGCCGCTGGTAGCATCGTCTAAACTGAATGTGAGGCGATACACTCCCGCGCCATCGCCCATTTTTTTGACATTCCAGTTATATCCGTAAATAACCTTACCCGGGATATTGATCTCGCCTGAGTAAATCGAAGCGAGACTTGGGCCTGTCACACCTACAGCCTCCCATATGGCACTATTATAATAGGTACCCTCCACTCCGGCACCAGTCCATTCCCCTTGTGCCGGGTCCCAGGTCAACATCGGATCTCCTGAGAGTTTCTGGATGGTCAGACGAGCCACCCCAGAATAAACTGTTGCCTCATTACTAAGATATTCAGCAGCATTGGTACCCCACATCTCATCAAGCCCTTCTCCTCCCAGATACAGCATCTCAAAACCCCACATCGGTGTGGCACTGATATCCTGATAGAGAACGGTCTCTACCCTGACGAGGGAGTTTACAGTCCAGGGATGAGCCTCGAGATTATCACCCCAGTCAATAAAGGTCACATCCATCGGTGCGAGAGGGATGATGTTTTCCGCCTGCCAGGTATTAAACTCATCCCGCTGATGGTACCACAGAACCCCTTCTACATCGGTAGAATCACCTTCATAGACAGGAATGCCGAATGTCCCACGAACCTCCTTGGTTTCACCTTCCGCCCAGATTACAGGCAGAGAAAGATTATTTCCTATAGACTCTTCTTTTTTACAGAATGCAGATTGACAGGACAACATATAGATTCCCATCAGGGAGATACAAACAATCTTCTTTTTTTTATGTTTCATGCACTTTTCCTCGTCCTTATCATTATTATTCTAAGAATTTCCTTTCACTGTGCGAAACACCTTCTAGCTACAGGCTACTTCAATCCGAAAATGCCGTCTGCCTCACTTATCAACACTCAGCGGACTACTACTTGTCATTTGACCTTGCCTCGAATTAGTAAAATAGAGATTAAATGGTTTCTCGGTTCTTCCATCACTCCAACTCATAAAAAAGTCGGAGACTTAATAGCCACTCGTCGAATCTTTTCTTTGTTGCTTGTCGTAAATTTTGATGGAGTAGAAAAAGGCCTGTTCGGCCTTGCGCCCACATTTAAAAATATACTGAAAGTGATAAGAAGCAGGCCAAGATGGCACTCACTTAAGCGGTTTGGAATGTAATGTCTGTTGTACTTAACCAATGTCTTTAACATCATTGACCACACCAGACACTTTAGACTAGCGCCACCCTGATTTGTTCCCCAGTTACTCTCTTTTAACGGGTACCCCTCTCCACATGCCTACTCACTATTCTAAAAACATTGTTTTTGGGTTGGACAAAAAAAAACCGGGCTGCATTGAAATTGCAACCCGGCTGACTGTTATAGCCCCGTGGTTTTCCGTCCCTTGATCGCTCAAAGTTTGGCTTTAAATTTATACTGAAAACATTGATTTTTTGATTGGACAAAAAAAAAGCCGGACTGCATTGAAATTGCAACCCGGCTGACTATTATAGCCCCGTAGCTTTCCGTCCCTTGATCGCTCAAAGTTTGGCTTTCTACCTAAACTAAAAATAAATTAATATACAACCTACCATAACTAAATTAATTTTAAAACAAGTATAACGAATAACAATAGATACAATTCCCATTATCCCAACAACTTATCCACAAAATGTAATGGCCTCCGCATATCGCTGCTTGCCATAACCTGACACCTTATTGATACAAATCCAACGCTCGCGGTTGTTTCTTTGTAAGCACGATCTTCACTTCTTTTCCACCTCATCCCTTACTTCTTCTCTCGGTGGATTCTTTGGTTTTTCAGCCACATATACTCTTATCATCTCTCCCCATGCATTCGCAGCAACTTGCTGTTTGAGATAATTCATTACCGGGAAAATATATTTTTTCGAGCTAAGAATTTTGTAATTGATGGCGCACAAAGTTATCTAAGTATATTCTAGAGAAAGAGGACAACAAACAAACGTGCCTTTCCACTGTTTTTCCTGCGGTAAAATTTATCTCATGCCACGATTTTAAACGAAATTTCTAATTTTTCAAGGTACCCTAAAGTGAGATAACAATGACCAGCGTGATGACATATGAAAGCAATTATATTTACTGAGTACGGATCACCAAACCATCTACAGATCAAAGAAGTCGCAAGGCCCATACCAAAAAATAACGAAGTGCTCGTGAAAGTACATGCGTCATCTATCAACTCATGGGACTGGGAGTTTCAGAGCGGTACATCGTTTATCAACCGCATGCTATTCGGGCTATTCAAACCAAAGCCGGAGAAGCAGATACTTGGAGCTGACATTGCAGGGACTATTGTAGATATTGGTAAAAATGTGACACGATTCCAGCCGGGCGATGACGTTTTCGGCGATCTATGGGACAGTTGGGGCGGTTTTGCCGAGTATGCATGCGCTCCTGAAAGTTCACTGGAGCTGAAACCGGTCAATGCAACTTTTACGGAAGCAGCAGCCGTACCCCAAGCAGGGGTTTTAGCACTCCAAGGACTTCGTAAAGCCGGACAGATTCAGCCGGGGCAGAAGGTTTTGATTAATGGCGCTGGTGGCGGCGTGGGCACATTTGCGGTGCAGCTCGCCAAACTCAACGGGTGTGAAGTAACGGGCGTAGACCAAGCGCACAAATTAGAAGCCGTTCGTTCCATTGGTGCGGACCATGTTATCGACTGTACAAAAGAAGATTTCACCCAAAATGGGCAGTTATATGACCTGATTCTTGATGTTCAAGGAGTTCGTTCGATGTTCAACTACAAACGAGCATTAAGCCCTCACGGTACTTACGCCATGGTCGGCGGCGCTATGCCTCGAATATTCCAGGCCCTCCTTTTCGGCCTATGGGGAACAATAACTGGGGGGCAAAAATTCCGGATAGTGGCAGAAGGCCCCAATAAAGGTCTGGCAGATTTAAGAGAG
>JAQYVF010000037.1 GCA_030145625.1 Desulfocapsa sp.
AACTCTTGCATCATGCAATTTAGAACTTTTCAAAGCTGTTGGTGAGCTATTCTATGAAATTTGAAGAATCCAAAGCATCGTCCGTTGACCTTAGGGTCTCCATCGGTTCCCTGACCCTCAAGAATCCAATTATGACTGCTTCGGGTACCTTTGGATATGCCAAGGAGTTTGAACCCTACGTTAACCTCCATCGATTGGGGGCAGTGGTGGTCAAAGGAATTTCCCTTCTCCCACGCTTCGGCAATCCGCCTCCGCGGATTGTTGAAACCTCATGTGGTATGCTTAATGCCATCGGTCTGGAGAATGTGGGGGTGGAGCGATTTATTTCCGAGAAGATGGATTCTTTGAAGGGAGTAAATGTGCCGGTGGTGGTGAATATCTTGGGAGATACCATAGACGAGTATCGGGAGATCAGTAAACGACTTGCCGACGTGGAGGGTATTGCAGCCATTGAGGTCAATATTTCATGCCCTAATGTGAAAAAGGGCGGTGTTGCCTTTGGTACTGTGCCCCATATGGCGGCAGCCGTGACAACAGCGGTCAAGGAAAGTTGTTCGGTTCCTGTTATTGTCAAGCTCTCGCCCAATGTGTCTGATATCACAATCATTGCCCGTGCCGTCGAGGAGGCTGGGGCAGATGCTGTATCTCTGATCAATACCCTCATCGGTATGGCCATTGATCATCACACCAGACGACCCATGCTTGCTAATGTCATTGGCGGACTTTCCGGGCCTGCAATCAAACCTGTGGCCCTGCGCATGGTCCATCAGGTGTCGCAGACTGTTTCTGTTCCTGTTATTGGCATTGGTGGTATTGAGACAGTTGAAGATGTCCTCGAATTTATGCTGGCAGGAGCCACTGCGGTACAGATTGGCACTGCAAATTTTATTAACCCCAGGGCCAGTGAAGAGGCAGTCGAGGGACTCAGTCGATACGTGGTTGACCAGCAGTTACAATCGGTTCGGGATCTGATTGGTGGCCTTATCCTCTCCGATTAATATCAATGGCTCCTGAAAATAATCCCAGGCAGCAGAAGAAGGCTATGTGGAACAGAGTGGAATCCTGGGTCAGACTCCTCTTGCGCCGGGATACACCATGGCAGGTGAAGGCGATTCTGGGGGCTGCCGTTGTCTATCTTTTGTCTCCTGTGGATCTTATTCCTGACTGGATTTTAGGATATGGACTCCTTGACGATTTGACCATCGTTTCACTTTTGGTGGCCCTGGCCCTTAAAATAGCCCAGAAGAATGATTTGACGTAACAGTGTAATCAGATGAATGCGGGAAATTCTTGCACGTCTAGTCTGCAATATCGAATTGCTACTCTGTGAAAAAGAGATACGTGGGCTATGTGTGCAAACCATTTGTTTGTGCTGATATTGCCGGGTATGCACCTTTTTCCTGTTTGTCGGTTGCAGATTTCGGATGTTCAATATTTCTCTTTGTGATAATTTTTAAACGCCATTTTTTTGAGTTTAGCAAATATGACCCAACACTCTCTTTCTCACCGTATCTGTGTTTCAATTGGTCGTGAGACCATTGATGATGTCCTGGCCGCTGCTGATTCTGCGTCCTCATTGGCCGATGTCTTGGAAATTCGTCTGGATAGTCTTTTCGTTCCAGCAGTCTCGCCGTTTGTCAATATCCTGACAAAACCTCTCCTCTTCACTAACCGGGCCAAGTGGGAAGGTGGTGGCTTTGACGGTCTGGAGGAAGAGCGTATTGCCTCCCTGGTAGAGGCAGTGAAAGAGAACTGTGCCTATGTTGATCTGGAGCTGCTGGCTCCTGATTCATCTCATCAGGAGTTGTCGATGGCCCTGCAAGGTGGAGACACCAAGTTGATTCTGTCCTGGCATAATTTCCAGGAGACACCAGGGCGTGAAGAACTTGTAGAACGGGTGGCGATGATGCAGGATAAGGGGGCAGATATCTGCAAGATCGTGACCTTGGCTCATTCTCATCAGGATGTACTTCGGGTTTTGCAATTGCAGGAGTTTGCCGCACAGCATAATTTTCCCCTAATTGCCTTTTGTATGGGGCGTCCTGGTGTGATCAGCCGAATTGCCACAGTGGAACTTGGCGGCTATATGACCTATTGTGCGGTGAGTGAAGATGAAGCCACAGCTCCGGGCCAGCTCTCTCTTAGCACCTTGTCGGAAATCTACTCTTTAATGGGAGCGTGAGGTCATGGTTATCAACGGAAAAACAGTGCTGTACGGGATCGTTGGCAACCCGGTCGCTCATTCCCTGAGTCCTGCCATGCAGAATGCAGCCCTGGCAGGCCGAGATATTAACGGGGTCTACCTGCCTTTTCCTGCCCCTAATATTGAGGCTGCTGTTACCGGCATACGTGGCTTAGGCGTTCAAGGTGTAAGTGTTACCATACCTCATAAGGAAAGTGTGATACCCTATCTGGACGAGATAGATCCCGTGGCAAAACGCATAGGTGCCGTAAATACAATCATGCTTCAGGAAGATGAGAATGGCAAAAAACTCATTGGCTTAAATACCGACTGGCTTGGTGCCACTCGCGCTCTTGAAGAGAAAACACGTCTTGATGGTGCTTCGGCGGTACTCCTCGGGGCAGGCGGATCGGCCAGGGCTATTGGATTTGGGCTGCTGGAAAGGGGAGCGACTGTTGTCCTGTGCAGCCGGACAGAATCCCGTGGAAGGCGATTGGCCGATGAACTTGCCTGTCCCTGGATTTCCCTTTCTGAAACGGAAAAATTGTCTGCAACTATTCTGATTAATGCAACTTCAGTGGGGATGCAGCCAAATACTTCAGTGAGTCCGGTTCCTGCTGCCATTTTATCTCGTTTTCAGGTAGTGATGGATATCGTTTATGCCCCGCTTCGCACACGCCTGTTGCAGGAAGCGGAAGCAGCCGGTTGTATAACCATTAATGGCCTGGAGATGCTCCTCTATCAGGGTGTAGCACAGTTTGAAAAGTGGACCGGCAGGCCAGCTCCGGTGGGGATTATGCGTAAAGCCCTGGGTGACGCATTGGGCTAATTCTATTATGTTGTTTGAGTGTTAACTGAAAATGTCGAAGGTTAAACAGGATATTTTAACCCGTAAAAGTTAAAAGACTTCGACGGATAGCAATTTTAAGTGAAGAAGAGAATGAAAGAGATCATACCAGTATCATCTATTGATGCCACAGTTCTTGTCCCGGGTTCAAAGAGCCTGACCCAGCGAGCCCTTATTGCAGCAGCTCTAGCTGATGGTTCCAGTACATTGATTGGCCCTCTGGCCAGTGAAGATACGAGCTACACTTCCAAGGCCCTGGAGCAGATGGGAATTGGAGTGGAACGAGGTGAGGAGGTCTGGATTGTTCATGGCAAGGGCGGGCAGATTGCTCCTCCCGAGAAGGAAATTTTTCTCGGCAATAACGGAACTGCCACCCGTTTTCTCACCTCGGTGGCAGCTTTGGGGCATGGCCCGTTTCGTATCGATGGCGAAGAACGGATGCGGGAACGACCCATAGGTCCGTTGATGGAGGCCCTGGTGGGCTGGGGGGTCGATATCAGGTCCGTCGAGGGAACGGGATGTCCTCCTCTGCAGCTGGCAAGCAGTGGCCTCTCAGGTGGCGCCACTGTCCTTCCGGAAGGACAGTCCAGTCAATATCTCTCATCCCTGTTGCTGGTCGCTCCTTATGCGGTGGCTCCGGCAACTCTTACAGTCAGGGGAGAGGTCCTCTCGAAGCCTTATGTGGCTATGACCCTTTCGGTGATGTCCGATTTCGGTGTAGATGTGGATTGTAACAGTGACTTTACTTCTTTTACCATTCCGCGGGGGAAGTATCGGGCCATGGAATATCAGATTGAAGGTGATGCCTCCAATGCCTCTTATTTCTGGGCCGCAGCTGCAATCACTGGCGGCAGAGTGACGGTGGCAAATGTACCGGTTCCTTCATTACAGGGAGATGCCGGTCTTGTTCCACTTCTGGCACGCATGGGATGTGAAGTGAGCAGGGATGGAGACGGTATTACTCTGCAGGGACGTGATCGTCTGGAAGGAATTACGGTGGATATGGGAGATATGCCGGATGTGGTTCCAACACTTGCTGTGGTTGCTGCATTTGCCCATGGCAAGACCGTCATCAAAAACATTGCCCATCTGAGAATCAAGGAATGTGATCGTTTGAGCGCTGTCTTAACAGAGCTTGGCAAGATGGGGGTCAAGGTGGAAGAGGGGCCGGATTTTATGGTGATTCACGGTTCAGGCGGTGAGGGAATGCATGGGGCCGAGATCGAAACCTATAAGGATCATCGCATGGCCATGAGTTTTGCGGTGGCAGGTCTTCGGGTGCCAGGGGTCCTGATTCAGGGTGAGGCCTGTGTCGGAAAGTCTTTCCCTGATTTCTGGGAGCGATTCGAGAAGCTTCGTTGATTGGTTATAGTCCTTCGGGATTATTTGCTTTTTGCTTGCTTCTAAGATAAACTTTTGTAAGTGCTATGGGAGGCAGATTAGTCCAGTCTGCAGGAATATGAAGAAAAAAGAGGAGGAAGTGATGAAACGATCTGTTTGGGCAGGCCTGTGTATGGGATTAGCTTTTCTTTTGCAAGTAAATTGGCTTGCTGCAGAGACAACCATTCCAGCCCCGCCTTCCGGCAATTTGAGATATTCCATTACCGTCACTGAATTTAAAAATGAAGCAGGCTGGCATGGAAGATGGAGTGTGGGAGACGGTATGCAGACATCCATGACCAATCTACTCCACGAATCCGGATGGTTCATTGTTCTTGGTGATGGCGAGATGCGTAAAGCGGCCATGGCTGAACAGGATTTTGCTGCTTCAGGGCGTACTGCTCAGGGCAAAAAAACAGCTAAGATCGGGAGAATGACCCCGGCTCAGCTCCTGGTCCGCGGTTCCATTACCCATGTCCAGGATGATACCGGTAGTGGTGGTGGTGGGATCAGCTTCCAAGGGTTTAATATCGGTGGTTCCGCTGGTAAGGCGGAGATGAATGTTACTATCTACCTGGTTGATTCGGAAACAGGACAGGTGAGGGCCTCTACTGATGTTGTTGGGGTCTCCGGTAAGAAAGGATTTACCGTCGGCTATCACGGTAGTGCTCTTGGCGGACTTGGCGGCCAGATGGGCGGCCAGAAAAAGGATAACGTGGGTAAGGCCTTAGAGGATGCCGTGGGGCAGGCTGTTATGTTTCTTATTCAGCAGCTGGAGGGGATTCCCTGGGAAGGTTCTGTTCTTATGGTCAAGGGTGGAAAGGTTATCATCAATCGCGGCAGCCGTGAAGGGGTTGCCGAGGGGAGAGAATTTCAGGTTGGAGCCGTTGATGAGTTGGTGGATCCTGATACCGGAGAGGTCCTTGATTCTGAGATGACCCAGGTGGGAACCATTAAGGTTACCAAGACCAAGGAAAAGATCTCCTATTGTGCGCCGGTTTCAGGTGGTGACGCGATCCAGAAGGGGATGTCTGTTTTCACCATGGATCGTTGATACGTTTCCCTGATTTTCGATTATTTTAAAGGGGGTGTTGGAAAATTTTCCAATACCCCCTTTTTTTGTAAATGAATCAGTGACCGATGATGATTGAATCGGATCGTTCCAGAACTCCCTTCCGGGCCCGCATATACTCCTTTACATCGAGCATCACGTTTTTGGCTTCATCCTGGCTGAGAGTATAGACCGTGTAACTGCCGGAGCCGTCATGGACCAACAACTGTTTCAGTTTTTGTCCGGGGTGCTCAGGATGGCTGCAGTCACCATTTCCAACCTTGTAGATTTCGTCAGGCCCCACCGTGGCAAATCCTGTGTTCCCGCTACAGTCCATTGTCTCAAAGACGACCTTGTAGGAATCATCAGCAAATCCTGGCGCAGCGAGAAAGAAAAGTATGAGTAGCAGGGAAAAAGAGAGCATGGTTTTCATAAAATCTCCTGGGTAAAAGGATTGAAGACTCGGTAAAGGTTGGTGGCTGAAGAGACAACAATGCCGAAAAATTATGTTGATCTATTCGGAGAAAAAACAGCGAGCGAGTCTATCCTTTGAACGTGCTGATTTCTCTTTTTTCACGTATAGCATATGCATGAAGGGAAAACAAGATACCCGCTTTCTCAGGAGTAGTGGGTGACAATCACTTCTTCTCCCACGCCACATTCCAATATCCTTGCACCATTGCCTCTGTTTGCTGCAATTTCCAAGTGTTTTCTGCTGTCGAAAATTGCCAGGAGGCGGCCCTCAGGTACTGCATCATAAGAACTGCTCAGACCTTGAATGAAATGTTTGCCGCATTGAATTGAGAGTTCTGTTTTGTTGTGGATAGTAGCCAGGTCCTCCGTGGTGATACTGGTGCGCAGGTTTCCGAAATGATCGACGTGAATGACATGGCCGCTGATACGATTTCCCCGGTGTTTGGCAGCAGGCAGGTCGATTTGACAGCATTGAGAAGGATGAATGGAACTGCCGACATGGTGGAGCTCCATTCCCATGGAAATACGGGCAGCCACAGGTGCCATGATGTCTCTGCCGTGGAAAGTGGTTGAGATGTCTGCAAGAAAAAGATCTCGGTTCTCCAGGGTGAAGGACTGCTGCACCAGGTCGTGTTGCAAAAATGGTGTAAAAACTCCGTTGTCGGGGCCGACAAAAAAATGATTGTCGGCCTGCAGAGCCAGGAGTTTCCTGGAAGTACCGACACCCGGATCAATGACAATCAGATGCACGGTTCCCACTGGAAAGTAGTGGTAGCTGGTAAACAGGGTCCTGGCTCCTTCCCTGATATCCTGCGGCGGGATGGCGTGGCTGATATCAATGAGTGTTGTTGCGGGTGCATGAGAGAGGATGACTCCTTTCATGACGCCGACAAACTCGTCAGTCAGACCAAAATCGGTGGTAAGCGTTATGATGTGTTGTTTCAGCATTAGCTGTCATGGAGCCTGTGCCATAAGGACAACAAAACCGGCCTGCTCATCCATGCCGGACCTTGATTCTTCCTTGTGAAGAACTTTTCCGGGGCATTGGTAGAGAGTGGAGACAGAGGCCTTGATTGCAAATCCCTGGTTTGCCAGGAGTGACTTGACCTGGTCAAGAGTAAAGAAATGTGCGTGTCTATAAAAGGGATGCTTCTGCACTTTTTTCTGTTGTAAATTCTTCCCCCAAGCACTTGTTGCCGGGACAACGCCCAGAATTAGATACCCGTTTTTCTGTAAAACACGCTGCGATTCCTGGAGAACTCTTGTCGGATCTTGGAGAAAGCAAAGGGTAAAAAACAGAGAGATCGTGGCAAAGCTGTCATCGCGAAAGGGGAGTGCTTCTCCAATGGCCTGACAGGCAAGTATTCCTCTGCTTCCCGCTTTTTTTAGAGGGCTCGAAGCGGGATCGATACCAAAGCGGGAACCAAGTGCTTCGGCAAAGCGACCGGGCCCTACGCCGATTTCGAGGGCAGGGGGCTGTATGGTACGTGCTAACCCACGGATAGCCGTTGTTTCTATGGCGAAGAGAAGGCTCTCGTCAAACCAACTGTCATATTCTTCGGCACGGTTATGAAAGACTGCAGAGCTGTCTCGCCAATGCTGCGTCACCATTTCCCTCCTGACTAATCTTCCCGGTCTTCAAAATTATTTTTTACCAGAAAATAGAGTTTCCCACTTTCCTTCATGCTTCCTGCCGCCTGTTTGGCGTAGTTGCCGCTTCCCCAGTAAAGGTCGGTCCGTCCTGTTCCCTGGATGGCAGAACCAGTGTCCTGGGGGAAGACGAAACGGTGCAGCGGAACCCAGGTATCAATCTCGCCGGAACTATTTAATACAGGTTTGCGGCTGATCAGGAAGGCCAGTGTTTCATGGGGCAGCACTGCGCGGTCTATGGCTATGGAGCGGCCGGCTGTCAGCGGTTCGCCAAGACTGCCGATGGGGTCTCCACCTTGTTCCCAGCGAAAAAAGATGAACTTGCTGTTGTGATGGAGGATTGCTTCCTGTTCGTCCGGGTGTGTACGAAGGTAATGGCGGATGGAGGGGATACTCGCCGCTTCCAGAGTCATCTTTCCCTGGTCCACCAGAAGTTTGCCGATGGAAAAATACTCCAGACCATTTGATGCCGCATAATGAATGGAGCGAATGGATCCATCCGGCAGCTGTATTTTTCCGGAACCCTGGACATGGAGAATGAAGGCATCAACGGGGTCGTTCAGGTAAACCAGTTCGTGGCCGGCAGCAAGATTGTTTTTTTCGATCTCTCTACGTGTCCAATAGGGAAGGAGTTTGCCTGATTTATCACGCCGTTTGAAGAGGAGCTCGCCGTTTTCAGACTCTTTCACCTGGATCAGGGAGTCGGGGGGAGCATAGAGAGGGTAGAGAAAGGGGGCCTTCTTTTCCAGGCTTCCCTGGAGAAAGGGTTCATAGTATCCGGTGATCAGCATTTCGCCGCGGGGCAGATCTTTTCTGCCGCCTGCCCGATAGACAGTGAAGTTTTCCAAGACGATACGATTCAGTTCTTCAGGATCTGGTTCCTGTTTCAGGATATCGATAAAAGTCTCCATGGATTCGCGCAGCCAGGAAACTGGATAGGAGTCTGAACCCAGGGTGACAGTTGTTTGCGGGGGGATTTTGTTCAGGTAATGCAGGTGCCGTACGGCCCCGGTGAGCAATCCTTCCAGGCCCAGATCGTCAGTAAACTCTGGAAGAGTGTCGGTTTCCATTCTGTCTAGGGGAGCTTTGGCGCAGCCATGCATGAGCAGGAGGAAGATGAAGAGGAGCAGCAACTGTGGGCGAAGGCTCCATGAGTAAGTCAGAGCTGAAAATGGGGATTGGTTAGTCTGGGACATAATATGTTTGTCTCATTAAAAAAAAAGCTTATCGGGGGGACCTTCAGTGAGCTATCCCCGGATGTTAGATGAGCGTATCTTGGAGCACCATGTGAGTTCGTGCAGGGAGACAGGGGGCTTTGTTCAGGTGTATGGGCCATCTGTTCTGCATGAAGGTGTGGTGCTGGCGAACTCCTCTGTTATTTTATGGCTTCGGCCAACTCGCTGACCGCCATGGCATAGCGGTTGGAGTGGTTCCATTGGGTGATGGCCTGGAAATTGGGGTAACCGGCAACGAAGCGAATTCCTCCGCCTTTTGCAGGATCTTTTTCCAGGCTGACAATGGTAAGTGGTGAGTTGTCAGGTGGCGTGGGGAGGGAGATACCCTGGATTTTCGCGACCTGTTGCCATTCCACCAGTCCCTTTCGTCCTTTAAGATTGGCACTGATCAGTTCCTGACCTTTAAGTTCTGAGCCGATATCAATATAGAGCGGTGCCGCAAGGACCCAGTGGTAACGATGGAGGTAATTGGCTATGGAGGCGAGAATATCCTCAATGGAGCCAAACACGTCGCGTCGTGAATCCCCGTCAAAACTCACCGCATATTCACGAAAACTGGAAGGAATAAACTGGGTCTGGCCAAAGGCACCAGCATAGGAACCGGTTATGACCAGCGGGTCGTAGCCATTTTCCCGGCAGAGGAGGAGGAAATGGAGCAGTTGCTTGCGGAAGAAGGCAGAGCGTCGAGGATAGGCGTCAAAAAGGGTATTTAAGGTCTGGAAAACTCCATAACCACCTTTATGGCTGCCGAAGCGGGATTCTATGCCCCAGATGGCAATGACAACTTCCCGGTCAACGCCCAGTTCTTGCTCAATACGGTCAAGAATTTTTTTATGCTTCCGCAATTTCTTTTTGGCTTTTTTGATAACCGAGCGAGTGATGAACAGGGGACGATATTGGAAGTATGGTTTTGCTTCCCACTGTTTGTCCATGAGAACGAGAACACGACGATTGATGGTGACGCCCTGAAAAAGGGCGCTCAGTTCTTTTCTACTGAAGCCGTGATCCTGTTCCAGTTCTTTGAAGAGAAGTTGGAATTTTTCCTGGTTCAGATCAATCTGCTGACCATCGACAACCAGGTCTGCAGCCGGAACTGTCTCTTCTCCAATTCCAGTTTGGGGCAGGAGAAGGAGAAATGTCAAAAGAAGAAGAGCTCTGAAAAGGTGTTGTGAAGAAAAAATGGGAGTACCTCCTGGAGAGTTGAGGAGATGAATCACTCGGGACAATGGGATAAATACCGGGGATACATTTTTGGGCGTATCCTGGAGTTTCAGGCTGAAAATGTTGTATGAAAACGCTCAAGAAAATTTTCGAGCATTTCCGGGGGAAGGTTATTGATACCGGCAGCTGCAGCTCGTCCTCCTCCGGTGGGAAATGATCGACACAGGGTGTCTGCATCTTTGCGCTGGTTGAGGGGGGCCCTGACACTAATACGCAGTGTCGTATCACTATTCTCAACAATCAGGGCGTGGGCGGCCTCTTTTTTTTCTCTTGCCCTGAGATTGGAAAAGACTCCGGAAACCCGCCTGGCCCATGGGGCATTGGGGAATAAATAGACCCGGTTATTTTGTTTTGGCTCGAGTTCTTTTTGTTCCATGGCTAGGGCCATATCCTCTGTAAAACCTGCGCGCAGGGTAGCGAGATCTGGGGACTCGGCTAAGAAGTCAAAGGGGTCCTGAAACGAGTGCAGGGCACAATAGAGTTTGTCCGGAGCAAAGTGGAGATCGCTGACCTCTGCTCCATAGCCATTGTAGTTGAGCAGTTCACCCAGTTCCTGCAGGGAAGATATCTCTTCATCATTAATGGACATCTCTGTTGCGATCTGCCTGGCAGATTCATGGAAATTGTCGCCAAAGGCCGCAGCAACTGCCCAGCCTCGGTATTTTCCCTGCAGCAGTTTGTCAACGATCAGCGAGGTGCAGATCGTGGGAGTCAGGTCGATGTGAGCTGTCAGCTTCTCTGTGGCTGGGATGTCACCTGCAAAGTGGTGATCGATATATGTGATCTCGTTTTCCTGTTCCAGAAGCCGGAGGAGGGAATCTCGATTGGAGTCAAGGGAGATATCCAGCACTGTAATAGTGCTGTTGCGCACCTCCAGGATCTTGTCCAGAAGCTTGATGTCACGCTTGACCCCGGTAACAAGAATGGCCTCCGGGTGTGGTTCATGCAGACGGAGCTGGTGCAACGCACAGATGCCGTCTGCATCTCCATTGAAGATATCATAATACATGTTGATCTTACAGGCCCAGTCCCAAGGGGCTTCCTATGTTGGCCAGATTGAAAACCAGCATGAGGTTGTGGTCGCCGGGAGTGTATTGGGATTTCAGTTCCACAGACCAGCAGGCAGGCTGATAGAGGAGCGAGATGTTCTGCTCAATCACCCTGGATTCGGAGAGAGAGTGCTCGATTGCATATTTGGCAAAAATGGTATCAAAGAGCTGAGCTCTGGCGCTGACGTTGAGCTGATGAACGGTGTCTTCCCGGTTATATCGATAATCGAAATTGAGATAATCACCGCGGCTGTTTTTGTAATAGCTCTCCAGTCCGTAAAAGGTGACGCCTTCACCATAGACATCGATATCCGTTTTATAAATGACATTGAAATTGGTCAGCGGGTTCCATCCCAGCTTGATGTTTACCGGGGTGAGTGGTTTGTCGGAGGATTCACTGCGCAGGTCATATGACTGCAGGATCTTCAAGTATCCATAATCCCTTTCTGTATCCCTTCCTTCTCTATTACCGAAAAGATTGAAAAAGTTGTCAATACCATAGCTGATTGCATTGATGTCTTCAATTCGGTCAACAGAATCAAAATCGGGAAGATCTTCCTGGTCAGTTTCTGAGAGATAGTCGTAGGCGATGTATGGTCTGAAATTGTGACTGATCTCTGTGGTCTCACCCATGTTGAGTGCAAAATTCCTCAGGAGGGTGGTTCCTACCTCGGTGTGGAAATCGCCCAGGAAACGGTTTGGGGTGTCGCTCTGGTTCCAGGTCCCGTCACCATAGGTCTGTACTTTATAAAAGGTGTCGCGGACACCAGCGTCGGCACGGGATTCCAGGTAGGGACCAAGGGGCAGGGGCATACTCAGGCGGGGATAGATATCAAAACGGTGGCCACCTACTCCATCTTCGCGGTAGTAGTTGACGTAGTTTGTATCCCAGTCAAAGGTAAGCGTTGTCTCACCCAAGGATTGACTTCCCGTAAAATCAAGGCTGGGCAGTTTCCAGAGCGGGGTTGGACTGGTGGTGGTGGTCCTGACATCGTTTATGGCCAGCAGGTTTCCTTCAAGGGACATACCGCTCCAGGATTTCAGGATCTTCATGCTGTTTTTACGCTCGTCATCGGTCTTGTTCTGAAAACCTCGTCCATACATGTTGAAAAATAGGTCGTTGGACTGGGTGAACCCGGTGATGCCTGTGTTGAATTCGGTCAGGTAGTCTCGATCGGAGACGATATCGAGATCCACACGGGTGACCACATTGTTGTCGAAATCGTGGTCCATTTTTCCCCGGACCCAGTATCTGTCCTTATTGGTGTGGGTGTAACCTGTATCTTTCCAGTAATCTGTCTCGGAGGGGTCGGAGAGATCATCATAGAGATAGTTTGCCATGAAGGTTCCCTTTTTTTGACTGCCGAGGATGTATCGAAATTCCATGCCCGGCATAAAACCGCGATTGGCGTAATATTCCGGATAGAGGGTGATGTCGGTGGAGTCGGAGATGTTGACAAAGATGGGCAGGTTCAGGCCGAAACCGTTTTGGTCCGAATTGGAAATTTCTGGAAAAAGCAAGCCGGTATGGCGTTTATTGCCAACCGGAAGCATGATCCAGGGCGTATAGAGAACCGGGACATCTTTAATCCGGAAGGTAGCGTGTTTGAGAACAGCATATCCGCCCTGGGTAATTTTGGTGTCTTTGCTGGCAAAACTCCAGGGAGGTGCTTTCTCTTTTTCGACCTTACAGGTTACCACCCAACCGTCTTCAATTTGATAGGTGTTAAAGCCGGTTTTTTGAATGGTTTTCCCCTCAAGGTGCAGATCCAATGAATCACGAAGGATGGTGGCCTCTGTAAAGGTACCTGTTTCACTGGTCAGATCTACCACACCTTCCTTGGCCAGGAGTTGGTCGCTATTGCTATTGATGGCTACATTACCTTTGGCCTTGATGCTGTTTTGTTCCACGTCATAGGCTATCCAGTCGGCCTTTATGGTCACCTCTGTTACATAACGAGGTGTTGTCTCCTTGGGGATCTCCTGGGTAACAACTTCTTCGACAACTTCTTCAGGGCTTTCTTCCAGCAGCAGAGTCCATTCGGTGGTTCTTTGCTGAGGGGCGGTACTCCTTGGTGGCAGCTTCCGTAGCTTGGTGAGGACCACATGTCCTTCAGCAATGATGCTTTTTGGGTTGTCGAAACGAGTAACCTTGTCAGCTTCTATTTGCCACTCTTCGGTGTTCACCGTGTCGGCACGAATAAAATCGGGCGTAACGGCAAGGGCAAGAAGTGAGGCGAGGCAGAGAGGAAATTTTTGGTAAGGGGTGGGTGTAGAGAGCTTTGTCACAGCTAACTCCTTGAAGTTTCAAACAGTATTATGTCAGACTGTGGGTGTGACACGTATTGGATCCAGTATGAGAAGATACCTGTACCGGGGAAATGAGTATAAACAGCCTCAAGTCGAGGGATGATTGCTCTGTAACCCTGATTGGCAAAGGACAAATAGATTAGAAAGTGGAATGTACGGTTAAGGGCGTTTGGTGTCAAGCTTAAAATCACAGATTTACCTTGATAATAAAGGGAAATTGTTTTACTTTCGACATTAGTGTACCGCGTTTTTTGCAAGAAGAACAGTGTTTTTTTCTTCTCTTACTGTAGGAAAACATCTTTTTCTGCCGCTGGCGAGATCAGGCGGAGTCCTATTTATTTCCCCCTGTAATTTGGCAGCTGTTAACCCATTGTCTATTGATTTGGTGATGAGTTGGTTTGAGCAGAGACAGAATGTTTTTGTTTGATATTTGTCGTCCTTTTTTGCTTCCGGCGGCAGAAATACAAACCCTTTTTGAAGGGCAGTGTTTGTGAGCTGCTGTAAAGCGCGTTGTTGGTACCTGAAACGCTGTTTTCCTTGTTGTGAGGATCAGCAGAAAACGAAATTGATTAATCCCCGCTGATAAAAAAGAATCGTTGAGAGAAACGATTTGAAACGCTTATCCGGGAGATTAAGAGACCCTGTATTTCAGGGAAACAAGATGTCTGAGAGGGATTGCAACAGTCTTTGCAGTGTTTTTTCCTTTCTGAAAAGAAGTGTCATGTGCCTGTTTAGGCCCGACTTGCTCAAATGCATAGTTCACCTGGGAACACTCCCTGGTTGAGTTTCGGGATTCTAAGTGGTGTGGGCAAAATGTAGAACAGGATGCAGGGGTGAAAAACTTTTCTGTTCCTGTTGATAAAGTGTGATGGCCTGTATAGACAGGTTGTTTCAAAGATTGCGGAGAGGGCAATGACCTGCTCCGGTAAAAGGAAAATGTATGGCAGACAAAAAAACAGAGTCTGAGAAGGGCGCAGTGCAGGAAAAACCTGCAAAGGCAACCACAGGAGCCTGGTGGAAAAGTACGGTCCAGGAAGAAGTAGTAACAAAAACGGCTGAGCCGGAGAGCGGTTCGACAGCTAAGACTGAAGGGGACGTTCCCAAGCCCCGAAAGAGATCGCCTCGCAAAAAAGCGGCTGAGGGCGATGTTTCTCAACCTCGCAAGAGATCACCCCGTAAAAAAGCGGTAGAGCCGGAGAGTGCTTCGACGGTCAAAGTTGAGGGTGATGTTCCCCAACCGCGCAAGAGATCACCCCGTAAAAAAGCGGCTGCGCCAGCGAGCGGTTCGACGGCCAAGGCTGAGGGTGATGTTCCCCAACCGCGCAAGAGATCGCCTCGTAAAAAAGCGGTAGAGCCGGAGAGTGATTCGACAGTCAAGGCCGAGGGTGATGCTTCCCAACCTCGAAAGAGATCGTCTCGCCAAAAAGCAGTTGAGCCAGAGAGCGGTTCGATAGCTAAGGCCGAGGATGATGCTCCGCAACCTCGGAAGAGATCGCCTCGTAAAAAACCGACAAGTCGGTCTCGTGGTCGGGGCAAAAAGAGTGAGTCTGTCACGGAAGAAGTTTCGTCCGTGGCGCAGGCAGACGATACGCCGGAGTTGAAAAAAGATGTGGAAGAGGCAGTTAAATCTGTCGAACCCGGTGTGGCTGAGCCTGTCTCAGGTGACGAACCGGGAGTAGAGAAACCGCAGGTTGAGAGTACTGAGGAAAAGAAGCAGGGAGGGCGGACTTCACGCCCTCGCGGCGGAAGAAAGCAGAAAGCAAAAGAGAATGGAAAGGCAGAGCAGGCATCCCAAGATCTGAAAAGTGAATCTGAAATAAAAACAGAGACACCGCAGGTTCTGAAGCTGCTGGTGAATGCCGAAGAGCCAGAAGAGTGTCGTCTGGCACTGCTTGCTGATGGCCGCCTGGAATCTATCCATGTTTCCACGGTCTCTTCTAAACAGACAAAGAATAATATCTACAAGGCCAGGATCGTGGCCATCGAGAGCAGTCTTCAGGCTGCCTTTGTTGATTACGGTACCGAGAAAAACGGTTTTCTCCCATTTAATGAGATTCATCCTGAGTACTACAAGCAGGAGATCAGTCAGAAGACTAAAAAACTCATTGAACAGCATCAGTGGACTAAATTGAACATCACCGATGTTCTTGAACGGGGGCAAGAGGTCCTGATTCAAGTGGTGAAAGAGGAAGTGGGGAACAAGGGTGCTAATATGACCACCTATCTCTCCATTCCCGGGCGCTGCGTTGTACTCATGCCAGGATCGGATTCCACAGGTATTTCGAGGAAAATATCCGGAGAAGAGCGACGATCGCAGCTGCGTGAAATCATAACCAGTTTAAACATCCCGGAAGGGATCGGCTGGATTGTCCGTACTGCCAGCGTTGATATTACCAAAACTGCTCTGAGTCGGGATGTCAGCTATCTGATAAATCTTTGGAAAGAGATCAAGACAAAGGGGCAGGCCCTGGAAGGAGTTGGCCTGGTTTACCAGGATCATGATTGTGTTCTGCGTTTTCTGCGCGAACATTTTGATCCTGATATCAAAGAGATTTTGGTGGATGACCTGGCAGCCTTGGAAAAGGTTGATGATTTCCTCGAGCTCCTTCCGTCCAAGCAGAAGGGGGCAAAGGCCCGTTTGCACAAAGGTGCACGGCCTATTTTCAACCAGTACAACGTTGAAGATCAGATTGAATCGATTTACCAGCCTCAAGTGGCCTTGCCTTCAGGTGGATCCATTGTGATTGATCCAACAGAGGCCTTGGTGGCCATTGATGTCAATTCCGGATCCACGGGCAAGGGGCAGAATTTTGAAGATTCGATCTTTAAGGCCAATATGGAGGCAGCCACTGAGCTTGCTCGTCAGTTGCGGCTTCGTGATCTGGGTGGGTTGATTGTGGTTGACTTCATTGACATGCGCAGCAGTAAAAATATCCGTGCAGTGGAACGTCAGGTCAAGAATGCTATGAAGCGTGACCGAGCCAAGGTGGATATCAGTCGTATATCCAAGTTCGGTCTCATGCAGATTTCCAGGCAGAAATTGGGGGCTCCCATCGAGGCTGGCAACTACCGGGTCTGTGAACACTGCAAGGGCCGTGGTATGGTTCGTTCTGTGGAAACCCTGGCCCTTTTTTACCTGCGCCGTATTCAGACTGGTGCCAGTAAGAAAGAAGTGCTCCGGGTAGAGTGTCGTTTACCGCTGGATGTGGCTCAGTATCTTTTGAATAATAAACGTGTCGAAATCAGTGATATGGAACTACGCAATCAAATATCAATTATTATTATTGCTGATCCTACTCTCAAACCGGCAGATCATGAAATTCTTTTCCACAAACAGGAAAAAGTGATAAAAGGAAGAAAACAGGCTTGATTAAAAGATTGAACTAGGGTATCGTCGCTCTTCCATATGCGCCTGTAGCTCAGCTGGATAGAGCGCCGGACTACGAATCCGTAGGTCGCAGGTTCGAATCCTGCCAGGCGTACCAATAATATCAGGGGGTTCAAACGGTGATTGTTGGTTTGTTTCCCTTTTGATCTTCTATGTTTTTGCCCTGATTTCATTTCTTTGTTGCTCATTACTTGTCTATAACTTAGTATTGCGATGTGAGGTTTGTAAAAGGTTGTTGGGATTCTGTGTAGAATGTTCAACTTGGAATGATGAATAACATGTGACAGATATAGGAAAAACGGCAAATGTTTTTTTGCTCAACTCTTTTATATTGCCATAGTCGATTTATCTCTCAAAAACGTCGATATCTTGTTGCACCGTGTCCTTCGGCTTTCGAATTTCGGACAGGACGTAACAGTATCAATCCAGTTTTGGCAACAAAGCTGTTACCGGGTCTCACTTTTGATGATCCGGCTTATAACAAAGTGGTTCTTAAAAGAACCCAGTACAAAGGAGTAGTACAAGATGGCTGAAGGAACAGTTAAGTGGTTTAACGATGCAAAAGGTTTTGGTTTTATTGAGCAGGATGGTGGTAAAGATGTATTTGTTCATCATTCCGCAATTCAAGACGAAGGATTCAAATCTTTGGATGAGGGCGGACGGGTAACTTTCGATGTTGTTGACGGCCCCAAAGGACCTGCTGCAGAAAATGTTGTCAAACAGTAGTAACTGATATTGACCATTTAAAAGGCTCCGTATTGTAATACGGGGCCTTTTTTTTGTTCTACTATTTTTTATATCGAACACGAATTCTTTATAAGGACAGTCCATTGGCTAAAACAAACTATACATATGAGAAGCGCCAGAAAGAATTGGCCAAGAAAAAGAAGAAAGAAGAAAAAAAGCAGCGTAAACTGGAAAAACAGCAGAGTCCTCTTGAACAAAAAGAGGATGTTTTGCTTCAGGTTGATGAATAACTCACTGTTCTGTTCTTCTTAAGTAGAAAAAAACTCTGTGTACGGGAACCTCCTGAAACAATTTGAGTGATACGGGTGGGACTGAGATGAGCGCGTGTTGCTCTCTTCCGAGGTAAGAGGATTCTCTGACAGGGCATGGGTAGCAAGTTGTTTTCCTGTTGAAGGAGTTCCTCTCTTTTCCCGGCATATTTGTACGAAGAAATTTCGCATTATGTTGTCATCGCAGCTGTAAAATTTTGTCGGTAGCAGCTACCGGCCTGGTTTTTGACCATGACCGGAAGCTGTTTTTTGACCCTGCGATGATATGTTTCGCAGCTCCTGTCTCTGCTATTTCATTTCTTTGTCTTTTCCAGCCTGTCTCGATTTTTACTCTCCCCCGGTCACCTTTGTCTCCGCTTTTGTCGGTTTTGCATAACTGGTTGGTCCTTTTGGCCAGTTTGACTGCTGGTACCATTCTTTCGGATAACCAACTTCCTGAGCCATCTTTCCCGGCTCATTCACGTAGCCGTCGTCATAGCGGGCCACTAGGTCCCAGGCCAGACTCCACCAGATCTTGACTACCTGGTTTGCCTGATTCTTGGAAAAGGCGGTGAGCAGTTCCCGCGCCTTTTCCGGGTCTTTTTGATAGAGTGCCAGGGCTTCCTTATCCATGGCCTTGACGCTTTCAAATGCGGCCTGTTCGATCTCGACCTGTTTGGCCTGGATGTCTTTCAGCATGTAATTGTATTTGAGGCCAGCCCAGTTGGCCACAAAGTTGAAGGCCCACCAGGCACTGTCCTGGCTGAATTTCGTGGTGTCGCAGGTGTAGTAGGGCTTGGCAATGGAGGTGGCTCCCACATAAAAGGGGACATAGCAGGTGGTCATGGGCTCGTCGGGACCGAACCAGACTATGCCGCCGATGGGAGCGGGCAGCCAGTCCCGTGCCTGGCACACATAACTGAAGCCGCAGCGGTAGATGGAGATGGGACGTTCCCAGGCGCCCTTCAGTTTGGCATCTGGGTTGCCGGTATCTCCCCCTGCATCCTCGGGGCCCGGATAGCGGTAGGGGAGGCCAAAGGGGCCGGCAGTGACGCCTTTGGAGAGATCAAATTCTGTTCCCTGATAATAGTCGCGATAGAGGTCCATTACATCGGCAACTTCAAGTTTATTGTCCGGTTTGAGAAAAAGAGGAAACTTTGTGCTGTAGCCGTCTGTTACCCATGGCGTTTTTTCCTGGGACGGGGCAATGCGCTGCTGCAGGCGCCATACCCGGCGGAGCGAGTAGTAGGGATGGCTGTACTCACCCTGGCTTACGGTCTTCAGCCAATCCAGCTTGCCGTCAGCCGGATTCCACCACTTATGTTTTTGGGCAATATCATGGAGATCTTTGTTGAAAAGGGTGTCAGGATCATCGGGATTGATTTCGCGGATGCGCAGCTCGTTGGCAGCCACAAAGATCTCTCCGTCAGGGACCTTTTGGGCAACCCAGAGTCCCCCTTTTCCCTCAGGACTTGGTGCCATTTCTATGATCCAGCCTTCCTTGGTATCTCCGATGGGCAGGGTTTCACCCGTACCGTAGTAGCCGTAGGTCTCAATGAGGTGACCAATCAGTTCCACTGCTTCACGTGCAGTCTTGCAGCGTTCAGCAGCGATACGGCTGAGTTCTGCGCTGTAGAAGATGAGCTTTCCAGGAACAGGATCCGGCTGGATTTTGGTGCCGTCAGTACATTCACCGAACATGAGCTGATGCTCGTTCATGATGGCATAACTTCCTTCATAATAGGCATAGGTGTGGGCCACTTGCGGGATGTAGCCCAAAGGAATGGACTGGGGCTGCTCCGGGTCCACATAGATGGGCCCACGGTCGGTGCCCACGTAACGGCGAAGCAGATAGCTGTGATACTCGGGCTTGTCTCCCAGGGATGAGGCATCGTAGTAGACCGGACGCATGGTCCCAGGCGCATGGTCTGCAGCAGGAACATAGGCCAGACGCTGGTCAAAGAGTTCAGAATCGTCGGAATGGGCAACAATGACGGAACCGTCTGCGGAGGCGCCCTTTGTTATGAGCATGGTGGTACAGCTCATGGCAGGATGGGCCTGCAGCGTGACTAGCAGCAGGGGAATACTCAGTTTTTTCAGCATCTCTCTTCTCCCTTTTATATTGTACTTTCTTCTTATAATGCTAGGGGGTAAGCAACTTGATTATCCCCATTTTAATATTACTTTTTTTGTCTGCCCTGCCATATTTTGCAGGCAAGTTCCTGTAACGTGTTACGGTCGATTTTTTCCAGTAGTCCCTTGACCTGAAAATCATCGATGACATGGTAATACTGGGGAATTTTACGGGCAGCCAGCTGACCGGCGAGAAAGGTGTCGAGCTCTTTTTTACCCGGTGGTGCAGTTTGACTCAGGGGTTGGATAAAGGCAAAAACTGCCTGTTCATAGATCGGGTCCGGAACGCCGAGCACAATGGACTGACGAACGTCAGGGTGCCTTCCCAGGGCGTCTTCCACCTCTTCCGGGCTGATATTGCCACTGTCACGGACGATGGTATTTTTGCAGCGACCCATGAAAAAGAAATAGCCATCTTCATCCTGCCTGGCAAGATCTCCGGTAATGAACCAGCCATCCTCAAAGGCCGCAGCTGTGGATTCTGGGTCCTGCCAGTATTCTTTCATGACAGAGGGGCTCTTGACCAGCATCTGCCCGGTGTCACCTGCAGCAACATCCTGGTATTTGTCGTCAACCAGACGGACCATGGTGTCATAGGCGGGTCTTCCCAGTGTCCCCCTTCGTTGTTCGTCGTCAGGGGGGACGGTCATATAGCCGCCGCATTCGGTCATGCCCATGGAGGCTGTGAGTTCCACTCCTGTTGCTGTGAAAAAGTCGTTCTGTAGGCTCAACGGCACGGCTGAGCCGCCGGAGGTGGCATAGATCAGGGAAGGGAAATCAACTTTCTCCCCCAGTACGAGATCGGTCAGTTCCCGCCACTGGCTGGGTGAGGCTGCTGCATGGCTTATGTGGTCATTTTTGAGTGTATCGAGAAAATTCCTGGCGCTAAAATGAGCCATGAACACTGCAGTGCCTCCTGCCAGGAGCATGGGAAGAAGGAGAATGGTGGGGGCGGCGCAGTGGCAGAGGTAGGAAGTGGTCAAAAATAGGTGGTCGGGGCTATGGTTTAACGTACTGCAGCGGTTGACGGCTGCGTGGAAGAGTGAGCCGTGTGTGTGGGTAACGCCCTTGGGCCGTCCGGTGGAGCCGGAGGTGTAAAAGATGGCTGCAGGATCATTGTCCAGGGGCTGAATCTTCGGGAGCGTGATCTCTTTGGCTGTTACGACAAGCTCTTCCCAAGAGTCATCAATGGAATCGCCATTGGGGCCATGGTTGAGATAGAAGATTTTTTCCAGTGATTCAGCTTCACGGTCAATCTCTTTAATCTCTCCTTCCATGCTGCGGTGAGCAATATAAATTCTGGTCCCGCATAAGCCAATCTCGTAGAGCAGTTCCTTGCGCTGACTGTAAAAGCTTGACGGTACGGCAATGACACCGAGCTTAAAACAGGCGAAATAGCAGAAGACGATTTCCAGACAGTTGGGCATAAAGAGTCCCACCCGGTCTCCCTGTTTAACACCCAGTTTCACCAGGGCCCGGGCAAATTCCTGGACTCTCCTGTCCAGTTCCCGGTAGGTGCAGGATTGGGCGTCGATAAGAAGAGCCTTGCTCTCAGGCGTCTGCTCTAATGCTTGCCTGTATAGTCTGTTAAGAGTCATGTTCTTTCCTTACTGTTGTGGCCGGGGAGAGAAAGCGGGCAATGCGGTCACGCATCTCCTCTGCCTGAATGATCTCATCTATTAATCCCGATTCGAGCAGTTTGCGCGGTTCAGCTGCTGCCTCTTCCATGGCCCTGCGGTTTTCCCGATCTTTACTCTGCCTGCTGCGGTTACCCAGCTTTGCGGCAACGTTCTTCCCGTAGATGGAGATAACGGCTCCGGGTAGGGCCAGGAATTCTTCAGGCCCCATGCCGGGTCCTGCCATGGCATAGACACCGGCCGTGTAATTGCGGCGCAGGGTTATGGAGAGCTTTCGGCTGGTGGCGCGGCCAATGGCCTTGAACAGTTCTGCCCCGTGCCGGATCATTCCTGCCTGTTCTGAAGCTGTACCCACCATGAATCCGGGGATATCTGCAAGAAAGACCAGGGGCAGGGAAAAATTGTCGCAAAGGGTGATGAAGCGGCTCATCTTCCAGCAGGTATCAGGGAGGAGGATACCGCTGTGGACCTTGGAATTACTGGCGACAAGGCCAAAGCTGCGTCCTTCAATTCTCGCAAGCCCTGTCACGATTTCTCCTGCGTATTCTTTTTTGATTTCCAGAAAGGAGTCCCGGTCCAGGAGCTTGTTTAAGAGGGGATGGATGTCAAAAGGAATAGCTGCACCTTTCGGCAGTAGTGAGGCAATGGACTTTCCATCTTTTTGTGCAGGGACAGGGGCATGCTCCGGGAGTGGGGCTCCGGCCCGGGAGGGAAAATGGCCCAGGTAGTGGCGGACCCAACCCATGGCAGCCTGTTCATCTTTTGCCACCTTATCCACGGCCCCGGATATCCTGGCGTGCATCTCAGGGCTTCCCAGGCTGAGGTAGTCCACGGGATGGCCCAGCATGTCTTCCACCACGTCTGGCCTGCCGATACTCATCCCGGCATCTTCCAGCATAACGACGCTGTCGCAGAGGGCCACGGGAAAGGTCATGGAGGCGCCGAGTCTGGCACAGACCACACAGACCTGGGGGACCAGACCGGAAAGTTGCGCGTGCAGGCTGTACCAGTGGCCGATGCCTTTTCTGTGGGCCAGGAGTTTGGCTGCATCCTGGGGAAAAGGGCTTTTACCCAGGTGTTGGTGGGCCATGATGTCAAGGATCATGACAACGGGACGTGGCCTCTCCAGGGCTTGTTCCAGCAAAGCAAAGTGGTGCTGCAATCCGTCAAAGGGACTGTCCGGCAGGTCCAGGTGGTCCACTGCCGAGATGTAGACCTCTCTGCCATTAATCAGTCCGCTTCCGGTGACAAAACCAGTGGCCTGGCCCGTATCAAAGTGGTTGAAACTGTCGGGGTCAACCAGGGTCTCAATGCGCCTCCATACACTTCGTTTCATCTCAGTTCTCACTCTAGGGTATCTTGAAAAAATAGAATTTTCGTTCAAAATCGAGGCGTGAGAAAAATTTTACCGCAGGCATATATTTGATATTCCGAGGATAAAGTTTTTCTCATAACGAAGAGTTTGGGCGAAAAGGCAATTTTGCAAGGTGGCCTCTATCCGTTGGGGTCATATTGTTTGATATAGTTTTTCAGTCTCACTGCTGCCGGGTCATAGAGTTGGATAGCGTCATAATCCAGGGACAGATTGTTGCGATACTGCAGGATCAGACTGTGCTGGCCGCGCAGGCCAAACGGCAGTACCCCGGAAAAAAAGAATCCCATTTCCTCACAGAGCTCGGCAAGTTGGGCAGCGCCGCTTTTTTCAAGGTTGATGAAGAGGTAGAGGATGTCCACGTGTTCCATGCAGTACTTGTGGAGCAGGGTGTGGATTTCGGAAGCCATGGCGGGCGTTGCGGAGAAACAGAGGATGTCAACACTGTTGAAGACTTCCATCTTGCTTGTTTCCATGGAGAACTCATTGTCTCCCTCTTCACTGTCCGGAGTTGCCGGCTGGTGGGAGATTGGACAGTTCAGCGGGGCAAAGATCTCCTCAATGATCTCTTTATGTCTTTTGGGCGGGTAAATGCATCTTGCTTCGTTGTTGTTCAGGCTGGCATAGAAGAGTAAGGCACTCTCTTTCTGGCTGATCCTGCCACCCAGGTCTTTGAAGTCGACATCTGAGGGAAAGAGTCCTAAGAAAAGGCCTGTGGGGTGTGAACCGGTGTCCATACACTTCTTCTGGGACAGGGTGTGACTGGTTACGGCGCGGCCATAGATTCCGAAGAGTCCGGACTCGTGACTCTCACTATAGATTTGATTGGCCAGGGCGGAGAAAACACCATGCCTGCGGCAGATGGGTTTGACAAAGGCCACCCCGATCTCGGCAATGGGGTCTTCGGGGTGATAAAATTTTAAAGCCGTGTGACCCAGAAGTTGTCCTCTTTCATCTTCTGCCACCAGGGAATGGAGTGTGCCTTCCCTGTTCATACGAATGATCATGTCCGGATAATAGATATAGGGCTCGTAGGTGTAGCCATAGGTCTGCCAGGCGCAGCGTGAAATTTCCAGGGCATCTGGCTCCCGGAACTCACGAATATGCCAGGGGCCGAAGGGTGCGGGATCGGTTTCCGTTCCTTCCTCTTCGTTGTCAAGGAGGGCATCGATGCGTTTGTGCGCCAGGTGTTTGATGAGTACGGTTTCCTTGCCCTCCCTGCCCAGGTTGAGGAATTTGACCTCATCAACAGCATGACGGAGCAGATACATGCCCAGTCCCCGGGTGTCGCCTGTTGTTTCTACTTCCTGTGGATGATACTCATGGGTAAGCTCTGCCTGAAAGGGAATGCCTTTTTCATGGATTACCACTTCAACACTTGCAGGCAGGCCCCGGCAGCTGAGGCTGTAGTGTTCGTTAATATCATTAGAAAGGCCATGGCTGATCACATTACTCACCGACTCTTCAGTGGCCAGGACCAGCCGCTCGGCGTCCTTTTTCGGGAGATTGAAGGCCAGGGAGGCTTCTCGGACAAAGGCCAGAACAGTTGTCAGGAAGTTGAGACTGGCGGGTACGGTGATGCTCAGTTCAATTGCTTTCATGATCCTCCTTGTTCAAGCACCAGACTCGCCAGCTGAAAAAGAGAGCCAGCAGGGGGAGCAGGGCAGCGGCCAGATATGTTTGTTGAAAAGAACTGATCTCCACAACCTTACTGTTGCTGCCAAGTAACAGGTCAAAGAGGCTGACGCCGATGAGGGATGCCAGGTAAATACTGGTACGGAACAAGGCAGATACCGAGGCTACGTTCTTCCTGGATGCCCTGCCCATGACCAGTTTGGTGGCAGGTGCGATGAAAGAACCAAAGGCAAAGCCCATGCTCATGAGAAAGAGTGCGGTTAAGGCTGTGGAGGTCCGATCCAGGAAAAAGCTGAAGAGAAGGCAGGAAAGAAAACCCCAGCCCATCCCGGACATACAGAGCAGGGACGGGTTGAAGCGGTCCGCCCTGCGGCCCATATAGAGACTGAGGAGACCGTAGGTACAGGAAAAAAAGAGCATGAGAAGACCGCTTTCCGATGGAGAGAGCTGGAGTTCTGTTGCCAGATAGAATGGCATGGCAAAGTTGTTGCCACTGAGCACCATCAGGACAGCGGTGTAGGCAAGGGTCATCAGGAGAAAGGTCTTGTCCCCCAGTGCATCAAGGGGCAGAAGTGGCCAGCGGCTCCTTCTCTCCCAGAGCCAAAGTACAGCAAGGAGTGCCACTCCTGCCAGGGGCATGAGCCAGTGGGAGGTGGCATCCCAGTTGCCCTGGGTCCCGCTGTTGATGCCGCCGACCAGCAGGAGGAGGCCACTGATCAGCATCAGGGCTCCGGGAAAATCGAATTTTTCTTCATTTTTCTTTTCCGGCAGTGGATCAGACGGCAGGACCCTGGCGGCCAGCAGGCAGGCAGCTGTGCCGATGGGGATATTGACCAGAAAAATATACTGCCAGCCCAGATGACCGCTGATGATGCCGCCCAGAGGGGCGCCGATGATCAGTCCCAGGGAGGAGGCGCTGCCCTGGATGCCGTAAGCTGAACCCTGCCTGCTCGCAGGGATGTCCCGTGCGATAAAGGCTGGGCCGCTGACGATGAGCATCGCTGCCCCCAGGCCCTGCAGGCCGCGACCAACAGTGAGCCAGAAAAGGGAAGGGGCAAAGCCGCAGAGGGTAGAGCTTATGGTGAAAATGAGGTAGCCGCTGAGAAAGATGCGTTTCAGTCCGATCCGGTCGGCGAGTTTTCCCCAGATCGAGAGGCCTGAGGTGAGGACCAGGAGAAAGGCGAGATTGATGCGGACAACCTCACCGGCAGTCACCCCAAAGTGGCGACTGATCTCAGGCAGGGAGATGTTGACGATATAGGAGTCCAGGAGACACATGAAAGAGGCCAGACTGACACTGATCACGATCTGGCGTTGAGCAGATGTCAGGGGCGGGCTGTCAGATGTGTTCCGCTTCATCATGTTTGCAGTTTCATAGCTTCAGCATCTGTTCCAGGTAATGAATATCCATTCCCCCCTCCAGGTAGCCCGGGTCGCTGAGAATGCGTTGCTGCAGGGGGATATTGGTCTTGATCCCCTCAATTTTCATCTCCTGCAGTGCCGTTTTCATCCTGGCGAGACTCCTATCCCGGTCATGGCCATAGGCGATTACCTTGGCAACCAGGGAGTCATACTGGGGAGGAACCAGGCAGTCATTGTCCAGGTAGCTGTCCACACGAATTCCGGGGCCGCCGGGGCTGTGAAAACGGTTGACCCTGCCCGGGCTCGGGAAAAAAGTATCCGGGTCTTCCGCATTGATACGGCATTCGATGGCATGGCCCTGCTGCTGGATCATAGATTGATCCAGGGTGAGGAGAGAGCCGGAAGCAATGAGCAACTGCCAGCGGACAAGGTCTACTCCGGTGACAAATTCGGTGACCGGATGTTCCACCTGCAGACGTGTGTTCATCTCGATGAAGTGAAATTCGTTGTTCTCATAGAGGAATTCAAATGTTCCTGCACCCCTGTAGCCGATACGGATACAGGCCTCGGCTACAATTGTACCCATTTCCCGTTTTTGTTCTTCAGGTAAATGCGGTGCCGGTGACTCTTCCACCATTTTCTGATTACGGCGCTGCATGGAACAGTCCCGCTCACCCAGGTGGATGGCATGCCCCTGTCCGTCGCCGAGAACCTGGTACTCGATGTGACGGGGGTGCTGCAGATACTTTTCCATGTACAGGGTGTCGTCACCAAAGGCCAGTTTTGCCTCCTTGCGGGTAAGGTTGATTGCTTCCTGCAATTCCTCCGGGCGATAGACGACACGCATGCCGCGGCCACCACCGCCAAGAGCAGCCTTGATGATCACAGGATAACCGAGGCGGGCAGCAATGGTTGTGGTCTCTTTTGCGGAGTTCGGCAGAGCCCCGCCTGAATCGGGAATGCAGGGGACACCTGCTTCTTGCATGGCCTTTTTGGCGGAGATTTTGTCACCCATGAGGCGAATTGTTTCCGCTCGCGGTCCGATAAATGTCAATCCTGCTTCTTCTATCCGGGCGGCGAAGGCAGCATTTTCCGAGAGGAAACCGTAACCGGGGTGAATGGCCTCTGCTCCGGTGATAGAGGCGGCAGAGAGGAGGGCTGTCATGTTGAGATAGCTTTTGTCTGCCGGAGAAGGACCGATGCAAACGGTCTGGTCAGCTAAGGCCAGATAGGGTTGGTCACGGTCTGCCTCGGAGTAGACGGCCACCGTGGCAATACCCAGTTCTTTGCAGGCCCGAAGGATGCGGAGGGCGATCTCTCCCCGGTTGGCAATCAGCACCTTGGAGAGCATGGCTTACTCCTTAATGACAAAAAGGGGCTGTCCGAACTCCACAGCCTGGCCGGAGTTGACGAGGATTTTCTCGATCACTCCGTCTCTGTCCGCCTCCACCATGTTCAACATCTTCATGGCCTCGATGATGCAGAGGGGAACACCTTTTTTGACCTGCTGTCCTTCTTCTACAAAGGGCGCTTCTTCTTCGGAAGAGGCACGATAAAAGGAGCCCACCATAGGAGATCGAAATAGATTTTCCGGATCCTGTTCGCTTTTCTGTATCTTTCGGGGTACACTTTGGGAGGCTGCCACTGGGGGAGGAGGGACCGCACCTTGTGTTGCCCGGCTGATACGGATAGTTCTGCCCTCTTCGATGATCTCAATTTCCGTCACCGTTGATTCGTCAACTAAGCGGATTAAACGTTCAACAACATCAATATCCATGACTTTTTTTCCCTGTCTAGTGAATGGCAGATAGGTGTTAAGGCAAGTTGTATTAAAGAATGGTATACTAGACAGCAAACATTGTACAATGGACTTTTGTTTGAGGTCCTCTTTTTTTTGATGAAAAAAAAGCAGGATGGAATATACGTATACAAAACTGGTGCCTCATTCCTCAAAATCATCAAAACTTTGGGGTCTTGGGTGGAATTAAGGTGAGAATAAGCTTGCAGAGATCTCTGATACCTGCTACAACCCCAACTTTTTTCTCTTCCAGGTTTGTCGCGCTTTAAAAGGGATGTCTTTTTGTGCAGCAAAGGGGATGTCCCTTCCTGTTGATTTTGTATTTTTCTTCATTGCAAGCGCTATATGGCTCTTTGTTGTGAGTCTCAATTTACCCGGTGATCACCATGTCAACCTCCCAAGACTTATCAGACTTTTCCGACCTCTCTTTGCCCCAGCCGCTCATGAAGGCAATCAAAGACCTGGGGTATGAAACACCTTCTCCTATTCAGGCAAAAATGATTCCCCTGGTTATGGAGGGGCGCGATGTCCTAGGCCAGGCCCAGACCGGTACCGGAAAAACTGCGGCCTTTGCTTTGCCCCTTATCGCCCGTCTGAATATGAAGCAGCGTCTGGTTCAGAATCTTGTCCTGGCTCCGACCAGGGAGCTGGCCATTCAGGTCGCCGAATCATTCCAGCAATATGCCAAGTATGTGAAGGGATTTCATGTGGTGCCCCTTTTTGGCGGCCAGGATGTGAAGATTCAACTCCGTCTGCTGCAGAAGCCTGTACAGGTGGTGGTGGGTACTCCGGGCCGGGTTATGGACCATATGCGTCGGGGAACGTTAAAGCTTGAAAACCTGCAGTGTCTGGTCCTTGATGAGGCTGATGAAATGCTGCGCATGGGGTTTATTGATGATGTGGAGTGGATACTCTCAAAAACTCCTGAAAGCCGACAAGTAGCACTATTTTCTGCTACCATGCCGTCGACCATCCGTCGTATAGCCCGCAAGTATCTAAATAAGCCGGAAGAAATTCAGATTAAGTCCAAAACCGCCACGGCAACCACCGTTCACCAACGCTATTTCTTGACCAACCATCATCAGAAAGTAGAGGCGCTGGGCAGGATACTGGAGGCGGAAACCTTTGACGGGGTACTGGTATTTGTGCGCACTAAGGTCGATACCCAGCAGGTTGCTGAAAAACTTGCCGCCCGTGGTTTCTCAACGGCATTTCTGAATGGCGATATTGTCCAGAGTCAGCGTCTGCGCACGGTTGAGACTTTTAAAAAAGGGAATATTGACATCCTGGTGGCAACCGATGTGGCTGCCCGCGGCCTGGATGTGGAGCGGATTAGCCATGTAATTAATTATGATATTCCCTACGATACCGAGGCCTATGTCCATCGCATCGGACGGACGGGCAGGGCTGGTCGTAAGGGTGAGGCCATTTTGTTTATTACCCCCCGGGAAAGAAGGATGCTCAGCACCATTGAAAGGGGAATCAGTAAGAAAATTAAGGAGATGAAACTGCCTTCCACTGCAGTGATCAACGATAAACGCCTGGCTGCCTTTAAGGAACGGATCAGCTCCACCATGACCACTCAGGATCTTAGTTTTTTTTCCACCCTGGTGAATGAGTACAGGGACGAAAATGACTTGGATTTTCGAGAGATTGCAGCGGCTCTGGCCTGCATGGTTCAGGGGGATGCCCCTCTTCTCCTGCCGGACGAGCCAATCAAGGGCTTTAAAAAGAAAGCGACGCAAGCCGTTGGCGTACCCAATGAGAAAATGCGGACCACTGAGACCCGGTCCGGTATGGAGCGTTATCGGATTGAAATCGGTAAAGATCATGAGGTCAAACCAGCCAACATTGTCGGTGCCATAGCCGGAGAGGCTGATCTTGATGGATCGTATATAGGTTCCATCTCCATATTTGACGGATATTCCACTGTGGATCTGCCGGAAGGTATGCCGAAGGAGATATTAGACCTTCTTCAGAACGTCCAGATTATGGGCCGTTCTTTGCGACCTTCCCTTGTTGGGCCGGGAGAAATGAGAGCTGTGCCCAGAGGGAAAAGATCAAAGAGAGGGGGCAAAGGGAGAATGGGGAAAAAGCCAATAATACGAAAGCGCAGATAAGATGGAGAGGCTAGCAATGGCTTTCTGCTTGCTGCTCATAAGGTGGAGCTGGTCCTGGGGGGGTAACGATCAGTAGCTCTCTGAGTCCCACATAGAAGGATCGAAACGGAGAACCTTGTTTCTTCCGGATTCTTTGGCCTTGTACAGGGCAATGTCTGCATACTTGACACATTCCCAGAATGCCTCGCCATCCACAGGAAGAATAGAGACACCGATACTCAGTGTCTTGCGGATACTCAGGTTCTGTACGCGAAAAATCTGTTCTTCAACAGTTGTCCGTATTTTTTCGGCCACTGCGATCGCCTTTTCTATCTCACACTCTGTGAGGAGAATGAGAAATTCTTCACCGCCATAACGAATGACGATATCCGATGTCCTGACACTATTCTGCATGATCACGGCCAGGGTTTTCAGGATCTGATCACCCACATCATGACCATATTCGTCGTTGACCTGTTTGAAAAAATCCAGATCGCACATAAGAATGCCCATGGCACTCTTTCTTCGTTTGACTCCGGCAAGAATGGGGTTGATATTGTTTTCCAGGAAGTGGCGGTTGGAGAGCCCGGTCAGGGAATCTTTGGTGGCCATTTCATGAAGGTTGGAGGCCAGTCTTTTGGCATGGAGGACGGGAAGGGCCTCCTGCATATAGAGGCCTGCAAGATGCAGGTTTGTCTGCAGTTCTTCCACTCGTTCGGGACTGTCGACAAAGAGTGAGAGAAACTGGACAACTCCCAGGACCTTCCCGGATACGATCATGGGGACACAGGTATGTGTCATCACGTCGGTCAAAGGGAAAACGGGACAGATGTTGGGGAAGCCACTGGAGGAAACTACCTCACTGGTGCGTCTGGCCCGGCAGAGGCTGGCGCTGCTCATGGCACAGATTTCGTGCTCCAGTTCCAGAGGCCAGGTGTAAACGGGTTTTATGGATTCATCTTTTTCTCCCACCTCCCAGATAACAAAGGTCTGCAGCTTGAGCGTCTCCTGAAAGACATAGGCCAGCCGTTTATAGATTTCTTCTACGGTCTCATCCGCCTCAATGGTCCGCCTGAAAAGTGAGATGTCCCGAATATGGCTCGTTAAATCATTTACCAGTGTGGCGACCTCTCCAATTCTGTCCTGAGTGATCACTGGAATCAATATCCCCTGCTTACAGGCACGGCTGCGATCATCGTTGTTACGCAGGGTTTTGAGAGAACAGATCATCTGGTCGAGAAAGTTTACCAGGGTCTGGATACAGAGAAAACTGGTCAGGCTCAGAAAGAGCATGACGACAATGACCAGGATTCCACCGTGAATGATATAGTCTTCAATGGCCTTAAACGTAGAGTCTAAAAGGTCCTGCTGTATGTTGAGTTGACTCAGTTCAAGCTTAAGAGTTTGAATAAAAGAGTAACTGTGGAGTCCGATGAGAAGATACCCTATAAGGAAACTTGTCAGAACCAGGATAAATTTTCCATAGATGGAGAGGTTGAAAAAAGGTTGCCACAGTCGCAGCCAGAGAGAATCTTCGGGGTGTCTGTAGTTTGCCATTCAGCTTTCCTGTATTGAGGAATAAAGCGCACG
This sequence comes from Desulfocapsa sp., assembly GCA_030145625.1. GTDB lineage: Bacteria > Desulfobacterota > Desulfobulbia > Desulfobulbales > Desulfocapsaceae > Desulfocapsa. The sequence goes on from JAQYVF010000037.1 coordinate 31,409, forward strand.
GGGCTTTGAAAAGGAGGGGCCAAGATAGTGCTTGTTGTCTGAAGGAGCTGAAAGACTCCTAATCCTAGCTGCAAATTACAAAAAAGAATAGCAGAGGGAAAAGGGATTGTCAAAGCAGGTTTTCTTCTGGGGCCTGAAAAAGAGCTGTTTCTTTTTTTTTGGTCTTAAAATCAGGGGAAAAGGTGATACAATAAGATCAACAGTTGTGATCACATTGGGTCCTCTGGATCTGTGGGGAAATCTGTTCGGAAGGTTTTATACCATTTTCATATGGTTTTCTTCTTCTCGGTTTCTTATGGTTTCAGCTTGTCCTCTTTCGCATGGGAGCAGATTCGAGGAGATTTGGAGAGGATAAGAGAGAAAATGAGAAAAGAATCTGCTGTTCGAATTGTCATCCATTATTGCGCCGCCGCTCTGACATTGACTCTATACGGTTCCCAGGTCTGTCCTTTTCTTGAAAGTCTCTCGTTTCTTCGTCTGCTTGCGGCTGTCTGTGGACCTCTTTTTCTAGCCTATATTTTGCGTAGTGTCATTGGTCAGGAAATCCTCAAACGGATCTCTCCACTTGAACAGCCGCAGTACCAGTTTTTTTTAGAATTTGGGGTGCTGCTGCTGGCGGGTCTAGGAACCACCTTTTTTAATGTGATCTATTATCATTTTCCCCTGGTCAGTGGCCTGAAGCTGGTTGTCGGCTGTATTACTCTTGCCTTCTTTGTGGGAACCGATATGGCCCTGGCTCATGAACGCTGGGTTGCCCATGAGTTTGCAAGCCAACTCAATGATCCCGATGAATTGGAGAAGGTTTTTCCGCTGACGCGGAAGATGGCCTTTGTCGGTGTCCTGGTTGCTTTCATGACCGGGGCTATTCTTGGCCTTGTTATCCTTCAGGATCTGGAATGGATAAGGGATCTGCCCTCAGAGGCCTCATTGGTTTCGCCCACACAAGCCGTGATCGTTGAAATCTTTTTTGTGGTGGGGATTCTCCTTATTTATATAATCAATCTGATTATTTCCTATGCGGGGAATATGAAGATTTTTTTTGATCGGCAGTCCAGGATCCTGATCGAAGCCAGCCGCGGAAAGCTTGACGGTTTCGTGCCGATAACTACCAATGATGAGTTTGCTCTGATCGGTCATTATACTAATACTATGATCAAGGGACTGCGGGAGCGTACCGAGACACTTGCCAGTACCCAGGATGTGACCATTCGGGTTCTGGCATCTCTGGCGGAAACCCGGGACAACGAGACCGGCAGACACATCCTTCGTACCCAGCACTATGTCAAGGTTCTTGCCGAAAAACTGCAGCAGCATCCCAGGTTTCATGATGCTCTGGACGAAGAGACCATAGAGCTCCTCTTCAAATCAGCTCCGCTTCACGATGTGGGCAAGGTTGGTATCCCTGACCGTATTCTGCTGAAGCCCGGAAAGTTGACCGACGAGGAGTTCGAGGTGATGAAGAAGCATACGCTCTATGGACGCAATACTCTGCGAGTGGCTGAGGCCGAGCTTGGTGAAGACTCCTTCCTCAACTTGGCCGCTGAGATTGCCTATACGCACCATGAAAAATGGGATGGCAGTGGCTATCCTCAAGGGTTGAAAGGTTGCGATATTCCGTTGAGTGGACGGCTCATGGCCGTGGCCGATGTCTATGATGCCCTGATCAGCAGGCGAATATATAAACCTCCCTTTGCCCACATAACGGCCTACGAGATCATCCTTGGTGCTAAGGGCAGCCATTTTGATCCGGTCATGGTGGATGCTTTTGTGGAATGCGAGGAGTCATTTAAACGAATTGCCGCCGAGTTTGCGGACCGAAAATAATGCTACCCACTGGATAATGGAGGATGAAATGATGTTGTATCGAGTGTTTTGTTGTTTGGGACTTTCTGCCTTTTTTCTGCTTTCTCTGGCCACTGTTGCGTCTGCCTCAGTGCAGAAAAGTCTTCCTGATTTTGAACCTAATGGCGGTTTTTCGATTCATCTCAAAAAAGGAAGTGCTTGGCAGAAGATTGGTTTTTTGCGTTTTGATGAATTCTTTCGCGAAAAAGGGCTGAATGTTTCCGGAGAGGAAGGGGAGCTGCACTTGCGGCTGGTGAAAGAAGGGAAAGGCGTGGCCCACATCGACCGTGTTCTGTTGAACGGTAAGGGAGCCCTGAGTGTTAAGGGGCTGTTCGATCCCTCTCCCCTTGGCAAACTCAAGGGCAAGGATTTTGATGTGGTTCATTTTCCTGAAGGAGTTGCTGGTGTAGAACTTACGTTCTCAGGTGGCGGAGAATTACTCCTGGCTGCAAGGGTTGAGGGAGAACGCCTGGATGAAACTCCTTTTCGTTTTCCCCAGGCAAACCAGAACCAGGGAAGCACCTCAATCGGAAATTTTTACAGCTATACTCCTTCAACGCAGCCCACTATGGTCTTTGCTGAAGGGACTGCTCCCGGCACAGGACATCCCTGGGGCAGGACTTCGGTCCTGGCTCAGGTCCGGGGGGATCGTTTGGAGCTTGCCCTGGATTTTGAGGCAGATAATACTCTGGATGGCGGAAAGGATTATGCCAGTCTCCATGTGCGCAGCGGCGAGATCATAAAAACTTATACCGTATCCCAACATCAGCAGCAGTGGGGTGTTCCGTATTTCACCTATACCCCCGGGGTTCCATGGCAGCATAAGGTTTACCGTTTTTCTCTCCCCTTGGCTGAATTTCAGACTGAGCTGGAAAAAACCTTGCAGCTGGCCTTTTCCGCTTATGGCACTGCAGGGCCGGGACCATACAGTCCGGTTCTGGCCTATGGTCAGGAAAACAATGAATACCTTGTGGTTTCTCATTTGATCTCTCCGAATGGTGATTCCACAATCCAGAGCAGGGTGTATATTCCTGCCGGGACAGAGGTCGGAACCTCCGTGGATGTGAGCGACAAAACCGCGATGTCCAAGACGGAACCGGCAGTGGCTTATGATTCCGTCAATAATCGTTTTTTGACCCTCTGGGTTCAGGATTATGGTGGTGTGACCTATGTGCGTCGGCAGTTGGTGTCGGCGGCCAATAGTTTTGTTGCAGATCCGGTAACAGAACCTGGAGGAGCAGTGAATCAGCGCTATCCGGCGGCATCGTTCAGCTCGGTGAGTAATCGCTATCTTATGGCCTGGCGTGAGGATACTGTCGCCACGTCATGGGATATTAAGGGGCGGTTGATCGATCCCAATGATAATTATGAGCTTAGCGGTGTTATTGATATCTGCAGCGAAAGTGGTAGTCAGGACAGCGCTCGAATCGCCTACAACCCCACCAATGACTTCTTCCTCGTGGTCTGGGATGATACCCGTAATCAGGCAACCTCGAGTACTGATATCTATGGACGTCTGGTCAAAGCGGATGGAACCCTGCTGGGCATCAGTACCTCTATCAGTTCGGCGCCCGGGAGTCAAAACAAACCGGACATAGCCTTTGATCCTGAACGTAATCGCTCTCTGGTGGTCTGGCAGGACAGCCGTAACAACGGTACCACCGGGGAGGATGTCTATGGTATATTTGTGGGCAACGGCTTGGTGCAGCAGGGCGATGAACTGGTTATCAGCACTGGTGCAGGGGACCAGTGGGAACCACAGGTGGCCTATGCGGGCAATGGTCGTTTTCTCGTGGTGTGGGAGGATCGTGCTTCAACGTATAATGAGCTTCATGGGCGCTGGCTCGACAGCAATGGGGAGATGCTCAGCGAAGAGCAGGTCTTTGTCAGACTGGATGATGGGGAAGTTTCCCAACCACGGCTGGCGGGAGACGGGAAAGGAAATTTCCTCTCCGTTTATGGTTCTGCTACCATCTCGGAAGGGCTGCAGATCGGCACAAAGAAAATTGTTACTCCCTCTTTTTCACGTCTCTTTCTCCTTGGCCTGCCTGCACAGCTCAATGGTGCAAACAAATAAGGGAAGAGTAGATTGTCCCCTCCGTTACGCTGTCTTTTTCTGCAGGGAGGAGGCGAGAAAGGAATCGACGAAGAGCTGGAAGAAGTGGAACAGGAGGCAGACAATGATGGCGCTGCCGGTGTCGAATTGGATGTTGGCAAGAACGGCTACACTGATGGGCAGGGTCTTCTGGGAGGCGACAAAGAGCAGGGCCTTGCGGTCAGGGGCAGGCAGATGGAGGAGCTTTCCTGCCTGATGGTTGATGGCCAGGAGCAGGAGGTGGAGCAGGGCAACAGCGAGCAGGATCGTTGCGTACTCCATGAGACCGAGACCGGAAAAGGCGCTTTTGGAAGTGGAAAGGGAGGTGTAGACCACCAGGATAACACAGCTGGAGTTGACGTAGCTCCAGTTTGGGGAGACCTTGCTTTTTCCGCTTACATTTCGAGTCAGTTTGCCTATGGCAAAGGGAAGGAGGACAAAAAAGAGCATCTTCAGCAGTAGAGCCGTCTGGTCGATGTCAACAGGGCCTGCAGCCTTCAGGCAGAAATCAAGCATAAAGGGCATGGTGAAGATGCCGAGCAGGTTGAGGGAGACGGTGAGAAAGAGGGCCAGCACGGCATTGCCGCCGCTTACCTCGGTAATGACGATGCCGGAGGAGAGGGTGGGTGGTACTGCACTGATGATGATTAACCCCATGGCCAGGGGCAGGGAGAAGCTTATCAACTTGGTTATAAACAGCCCCAGAAGGGGAGAAAGAATCAGGGAGATGGCCGCTGCCACCAGGAAAAGCGAAAGAAGTTGCCTGCCCAGAGAAAGTCCTTTCGACCCGGTCTGGTAACCGCTGACCAGGAAGATGATGAAGACCAGGATTTTGAGGCCACTGTAGTCTGAGAGAAAAATTCCGGCGCCGGGTAGAAGCAGGGCGAAAAGGACTGCCAGGAGTAGACCTGCTGGAAGAAAGAATTGTCTCATGCGGAAGTGAAAAGGCTGAAGGCTGAAGAGCGAAGGGAATTCCCTTTTCCTCCAGTCTTCAGCCCTTAGTCTAAGTACCTTTTTCTTAGATGATCTGTTTCATGGCACCCATGTAGGAGCGCAGCTCCTCACCGATGTGCTCGACTCCGGTGTAACGGATGGCTTCGTTGGTCTCGATGAGTTCGACGTTGTTGACACCGGTATCCTTCAACTCAATTCCCTTACCGATAACATCGGTATTCACTGCCTTCATAAAACCCTGGAGCATGGGAAATGCTGCGTGGTTGAAGAGGTAGCATCCATACTCTGCAGTGTCGGAGATAACCACATTCATCTCATAGAGCTTTTTACGGGCAATGAGATTGGCAATAAGGGGTACTTCATGCAGTGACTCGTAGTAGGCGGATTCTTCCTTGATACCTGCAGAAACCATGGTGTCAAAGGCCAGTTCCACGCCGGCTTTAATCATGGCCACCATGAGGATACCCTTGTCAAAATATTCCTGTTCGCTGATTGCTGTGTCGGCAGCGTCGGTCTTCTCAAAATCGCTTTCTCCAGTCTCGGCACGCCATTTCAGGAGATTGGCATCATCGTTGGCCCAGTCTTCCATCATGGTCCTGGAGAATTCTCCGGACATGATGTCATCCATATGCTTGTGGAAGAGGGGGGTGAGGATGGCCTTGATTTCTTCGCAGAGTTCATTGGCCTTGATCTTTGCCGGGTTGGAGAGACGGTCCATCATGTTGGTAATACCGCCGTGTTTGAGGGCCTCAGTGATGGTCTCCCATCCGTATTGCACCAATTTGACGGCGTAGGTGGCATCCATTCCCTGTTCAACCATTTTGTTGTAGCAGAGCAGGGAACCGGTCTGGAGCATACCGCAGAGGATGGTCTGCTCACCCATGAGATCAGATTTGACCTCTGCCACAAAGGATGACTGGAGGCAGCCGGCAAGATGGCCGCCGGTGCCTGCCGCATAGGCTTTGGCAACATCCCAGCCGATTCCCTGGGGATCGTTTTCGCGATGGACTGCGATCAGGGTGGGGACGCCGAAACCGCGTTTATACTCTTCGCGAACCTCGGTTCCTGGAGATTTTGGAGCAACCATGACCACGGTTATGTCGTCACGGATCTGCATTCCCTCCTCAACGATATTGAAACCGTGGGAGTAGGAGAGGCAGGCGTTCTGCTTCATGAGCGGCATAACCGCCTCGATAACGTTGGTGTGCTGCTTGTCCGGGGTCAGGTTGATAACGAGATCAGCATCGGGGAGCATCTCTTCGTAGGTTCCGACGTTGAAGTTGTTGTCTGTGGCGTTTTTCCAGGAAAGACGTTTTTCGGAAATGGCAGCAGCCCGCAGGGTGTAGGAGACGTCAAGACCGGAATCGCGCAGGTTCAGGCCCTGGTTCAAGCCTTGGGCACCGCAACCCACGATGACGATTTTTTTTCCCTTCAGGGCCTCGACACCGTCGAATCCAGAAACATCCATGAAACGGCACTGGCCGAGTTCTTCCAGCTGTAGACGCAGGGGGAGGCTGTTAAAGTAGTTGTTGGACATGATTATGCTCCTGTATAAGTTAGATGAAAGTGGGTGGTAAAACAGTTCTTTTGCAGAAACAGTAACATAGTTTTCGGTTGCGTCAAGTGATTTGTTTGGTATGTTGTGTTGCGATAACTGCAACGATATGCAGTTAAAGGAGAATCATGGATATCCGAGAATTACGTCTTTTTAGACACCTGGTAGGGTCTTTACACTTCGGGCGAACAAGCAGGGCCTGTCATGTCACGCCCTCGGCCCTGACCAGGACAATTCAGAGGCTGGAAGAGGAGTTGCAGGAACAGCTGTTCCTGCGTGATAATCGCTCCGTGCAGCTTACAGCAGCGGGTGAGGTTTTTAAATCCTATGCCGATGATGCAATTCAACGTTATGAGGTGCTACAGGGGGAGCTGTCGCGGGAGCATATCCTGGGCGGGGAGATCTCGCTCTACTGTTCAGTCACTGCCGCCTATTCAATCCTGCCTGCCATATTCCAGAAATTTCGTTCTGTGCATCCCGAGGTACAGATTAATCTTCAGACCGGAGATGCGGCAAGAGCCTTGAATAAACTGCAGAACCGGGAGGTTGATATTACGGTGGCGGCTCTGCCGGCGAGTTTGCCGGAACGGGTGGAGTTCCTGAAAATTGTGGAGACTCCCCTGGTCTTTATTGCCCCGGCGGATTTTCCGGAAACGGTGCAGTATCAGGGGGAAGAGATCGACTGGCAAAAAACGCCGGTCATCACCGCCGATTTTGGACTGAGTCGTGAGCGGACCGATCGCTGGTTCCATGAGAAGGGGATAGTGCCGAATATCTATGCCCAGGTGGCAGGGAATGAGGCCATTATAGCCATGGTTGGTTTAGGCTGCGGGGTGGGAGTGGTGCCGGAGCTGGTTTTAGAGAAGAGTTCGCTGAAAGGACAGATTGATCTTCTTGAGGTGAATCCTGAATTGGAATCCTTTTCCATCGGTATCTGCACCATGAAAAAGAATATGCTCCTTCCCCAGGTGGATGCCTTTTGGCGTATTGCCACCGGCAAGGCAGAAGAATAGTATTTTGTATGTATACCACCAGCTGAGAAGTTGTACTTTTCTTGTAGGAGCGGATTTATCCGCGAACAGGTATTGGCGCGTGCTATCGGTCTGTTTAGCGTAGTGGGGGGGAGAAGTTCGCGGCTGAAGCCGCTCCCCCATGGAAAGCGAATAGGGCTTTGTCGAATCTGTCGGTGTTGCACTTTTTTGAGTTTACGCACTACCCACCCAGCAATTGTAAATCGCTGGGTGGGTAGTTGCTTCTGTGAATCTTGAGCCGGGAACTAACATCCTTCGATAGCGGTTTTTGCTTTTTCTGTTTTAACCTTTACCTTTGCTCCTGCGGAGAGATTAGCAGCTTTTTCTCCGCAATCCATGGTTACCACCGTACCCTCAATCTTTTCCACGGTACATTTGAGAGTGGCTGCGTGAACGCTTCCAAGTGTTGTCATCATGAATGCCAGGGCTGCTATCAGGGTCATCGCTTTCTTCATCACTGTTCCTCCGTTGACGATTTTTTTGTTGCAGGCTCTATGCCCTTCCTTTTGTCTTAACTGTAGGTCAGATCAGCAACGAAAAAAAGACGATTTGGGGTGATGTCGGGTGGATGTCGCCCTGTTTTTGTGTGAGAATGTTGACATATCAGATAGTTATGTTTTGTGTGGTTTTTCCTGTTTCATTCTGGGCAAGGAAATGGGAGTTGAAAATTACAGGAAAGGACGTAGAATAAACTGATTGATGAGGATGAAAAGAGATAGAGGGAGAAAGTGACAGGGCAGGAGACAGCAAAATCAGGGATTGCCATGGTCCGTATCAGCGGTGCCGAGGTACGTCGCCTGCGTGAGGAACAGGAACTGACCCAGCTTTATCTGGCCACAGGGGTTGGTGTGACCACCGAGACCATTTCTCGCTGGGAGCGTAAAGAAGCACCCACCATCAAAAAAGAAAACGGCCTGAAACTGGCCGAGGCCCTTGGGGTCACTCTGGAAGAAATCCTTGTTCCAGTGGAACAGGTGGTGGAAGAGAGTGATGAAACTGTTTTGCACGCTGTGCAGGAGCCCGTCTCCTCTGTCTTAACTCCAGCAGTCTTGAAGAACAAAATGGTCTGGTTGAGTATGCTTCTGCTGGGAGTGTTTTTCCTGGTTTTCTTTTTTGTCCGTCTTGAAAACAAGGCCACACATCTTACGGCAAGGCGAATCATGCCTGCCCATAGTGTTGCCGGTCAGCCTTTCCCTGTTATCATTGAGGTGGCTTCCGGATCTGGAAAAAGCTCTTCTCTCCTTGTAAAAGAACAGTTGCCGACAGGTAGTCGTGTCCTCCGTACCGTGCCCCCGGCCACAGTGGTAGGTAACAATCTCTTGAAGTGGATAGACAAAAGTGGTTCAGGGGAGAGGGTCTTTGCCTATCTCGTCATCCTCAATTCGGAGGAGGGTCTAGGAGATTCCTTTTCTTTTGAAGGATCTCTTCTTGTCCGTCAATCCAGCAGGTCGGAGATCCCAGTGAATGGTCGCAGTCGAGTTCGTCTGCTGCCATTTCATTGGGCGGATAGTGACCAAAACAACATTGTTGATGATGAGGAACTCCTCGCTGTGTATGACGATTTTGGCCGGGTCGATGGTCTGGGAGTTGATGTGGAGGAGGTGGAATCCATTTGGATGGGTTCCGGGTATCGTTGGGATGCCAAAAAGGCTGTATTTGAGATAATTCCTTGAAGAAGGAACGGAAAAAATGAAGAGAGAGAAGGGGAAAACCCTGGAAAAATATTTTGTATTCCTGCTCTTTTTTGCTTTCCTGCTCATGGCAGGCGAGATACGGGCAGAAGGTGTTCAGGCAAGATATCTGGAAAATGGCGGGAAGAAAACAGTTTTGCAACTCACAATAGACGATCCTGCGCCGAGCTCTGTTATTGTCCAGCAACAGCTTCCTCCCGGGACTCGAATTCAGGGTGCTGTGCCTGCCTATACCAAGTTCAATCCTGGTAAAGCTGAAGTGAAATGGCTGTTTAAACGGCCCCGTCCTGGGGTTCGGACCATTACCCTGCATTATGGTACTCCTCTTTCCGGAAAAGGGGCTTCAGCCGTGATCCGTTGCAAGAGTCCGATCAGCGGTCAACTCATGACTATCACTGTTCCCTGACTTGCCGAAATAATGATGTGGAGCCTCTTTTTGTAATCGGTTCCTGATCTGTTTCCCTCTATCCTATTCTCCATTGGCGGCATCCTGCCTGACCATCCGTGAGAAATCCTCTTTTTTTTTCACTCTGTTTGTTCTCCTTGCTGGTTTTTGTGGAAAGCGGACTCTCTTCTTCGCCTGATAGTATGATAGGATAAACGATGGCTGAAATATGAGAGTGAATGCTAAAAAGTAACAATGAGCGTTTGACTCTGACTCTTAGTGCCCATAAGATAAAAAGAAGGATCGGTATTTTTCTAGAGGCTGCTACTGATGAGTTTTGTATTTTTTCTGTTGGAAAAGGGCAAGCTGCCAATAGCGAGGGAATTATGCGAAAAACAACGTTTGTTCAAATAGTGCTTGTTGGTTTTTTAGTTCTTCTGGCGTTGGGCGCCTGTGATAAGGAGCGGTCTCCGATAAAGATAGGACTTTCAATCAATCTCAGTGGCCGGGGAGGAGAGGCCGGCGAGCATATCCGTGACGGAGCCCTTCTGGCTGTGGAGGATGTGAATAGAAAAGGAGGGATTAACGGCAGCCCCCTGGAACTCCTGATTCGGGATGACGAAAACAGTGACGAAGGAATTGCTCAGGCTGATCAGTCGCTTATTGATGCAGGCGTGGTGGCCATCGTTGGGCACAGCTACTCATCAACCACTGTCAAGGCCTATCCTTTGGTCATGGAAAATGAAGTCCTGCTCGTCACAGCGTATACGGGGACTGGCAGTCTGAGTGGAAAGGATGATTTTTTCGTGCGTACCGCAGTCGACACGACACTTTATGGGGAGAAAACTGCAGCTATGCTTGAAGGGGAGAAGGTTTCCTCTGTCTCCTTTCTCATGGATATGAGCAATCCCGCCTTTGTTCTCGATTATATGGAGAAGACCAAAAAAAATTTTTCAGGAAGGGTGACAGAGGTACGTTTTAATTCAAAACAGGAGAACGACTGGCAGCAGATTGTTGCAGATCTTCTGGCCCCTACTCCGGATGCCATTATTTTCCTGACTGAGGCCTCCATGACCGGGGTCGCGTTACAAAAATTGGCCCACAGTGGATATGACGGTTTACGTATTGCCACCCTCTGGGCTCAGACTCCAGGCCTTATGCGATATGGTGGCAGTGCTGTTGAAGGCTTGCTGATTGTGAGTTTTATCAGTCCGGATAATCACTCTCCCAAGTGGTTGGTGTTTTCAGAAAAAATGGAAGCGCAGTTTGGGAAAAAGGCCACAGCCCGCTCCACAAGAGCCTATGAACTGATCATGATCCTTGCCGATGCCTTGAAACGATGCACTGTTGTTACTTCTGCTGAATTGAAAAAGGCCATACTTGCAGGCGAATATTACACTCTCATGGGACAAGTCCGTTTTGACAGTTTTGGTGATGTAAAGAGACCAGTATACCAGATAATTGTCCAGGATGGGACGTTTTACACCGTTAAGGAGCTCTAGTTGACCTCCCAGTCGCTTAAAAAAAAGATAGCTGTTGTTTTGAGCTTGGGGGCTCTGGCAGGTTTTTTCGTTGTCTCTATTCTTGGTGGATGGGACGAATACCGGGAAACAAGGGAAGAATATACGGTTGTTATGGCCTCCCGCATCAAGCTTGCCAGGGCCCTCGTTGGCAGAACTATCTATCAGA
>JAQYVF010000157.1 GCA_030145625.1 Desulfocapsa sp.
TCTAGTAACTACAACATAAACTTGGACCGATTATTCAAGAGAAGAATTGAGCCCTGTTTTTACACTTTTCCCGAGATTTGCAACGGAATATGGTTTTTTCAGGTAAAGTGCCACTCCTAATTTCATGGCCTTCCGGATTCGGTCCGTTTCCGAGTAACCACTCGCAATAATGGCCTTCTGGCCGGGGTGCTTTTCAATAATATTGCGGTAGGTATCCAAGCCATCCATACCCGGTTCCATGATCATGTCGAGTACAATAAGATCCACACTGTTATTCTCAAGAAAGGCCAACGCTTCTTCACCGCTAGTGGCTGTGAATACAGTATAGTTCAGATTGGAAAGAATTAAGGTGGCGATATCAAGTTGTTGTTGAACATCATCGACGAGCAGAATTTTTTCATTTTTTCCAGTCAGTGACGGAAAATCGGAGGTAGCTTTTGCAGAGATAACCTGATCTCTGCAAACAGGGAAATACAATGTAAACACAGTCCCTAGTTCTGCCTTGCTCTGACAGTCTATATAACCTTTGTGGTCATGCACTGTACCCCAGATGACAGCCATCCCCAAACCTGTTCCACTCCGGCCCATTTTTTTATTGGTAAAGAAAGGTTCAAAGATGCGTTCCAGGTCTTTTTCTCGGATGCCTATTCCGGTATCGGCGACGGTAAGGGTGATGTATTCCCCTTCCACAACCTTATCATAGAGACTCAATGAGACATCCATATAGCAATTTTTTGTACTGATTGAGAGCGTTCCTCCTCCTGGCATGGATTCGACACCATTACAAACAAGGTTCATTACCGTTTTAGACAGATGTACCTTCGAGCCCTTTATGGGCATCAGATTGTCCGCAAGATCTACAGAGACAGAGACGTTTGAATAATCTTCCAAGAGCTTTTTATATTCAGGACTTGCCAAATATTCAGAGACGATATCATTAAAGTTTACAATTTTATTGATGGCAACACCCCGGCGCGCCAATGTGAGGAGATCCTGCACAATTGCAGCTGCCTTTTCTCCTGAAGATTTTATGATGGTAAGAGGTTTATATAAAGGGTCATCTTTAGCCATCTTCATCAATAATATTTCAGGATAGGTAGCGATACCGGAAAGAATGTTGTTCAGATCGTGGGCTACACCACCGGCTAGCGTACCAATCGCTTCCATCTTCTCAGCTCTGTGTAACTGCGACTCAAGCTCATTTTTCGATTTTTCAGCCTGTTTACGTTCCTCTATCTCCTGGCCGAGCTCTTGAGTTCTTACCGAGACCAGTTTTTCCAGGTTATCCCGATGTTCGGCAAGGGCAATTTCCGCATTCTGCCGTTCAATCACTTCATCCTCTAAGAGAGAATTGGTTTCTTCGGCCAGTTCTCTGGCGCTCTGGATTTGAGCCATAGACTGCTGGATATTATCAGCCATTGTATTAAAGCTTATGGCTAGATCTTCAACTTCATCACCAGAGTGAATCTTTAAGCGGTGGTTCATTTCTCCTTCTTGGAAGCGGTTGAGGCTTGTAATAATCTGCAGGATTCGTCCCGTTAGCAGGGATGCCATCCAGAAGGCGATGAAAATGACGATAATAATCATTATGACTGTATAAAAGGTTAAATCCCTGGCCGTCTTTGTTACAGTTTGAATGAGAATTTCTCTGTTACGCGTACTCTGTTTATCGAGGTCCCTGAGATGGTCCTCCTCAATATCTGCAATTGAATTTGCTGTTTCCACCGCAGCCCGATGAAATTCGTCGACATTCGCGCCAATGGTGACATACCCGAATCCTCTGGGAGTATGTTTATACATACCGGTATAATAAGGAATGGTTGCTGCAGTGGTGAGTTTCCACAAGCCACTCCAAAAAATGAGAAAGGATCCTGAGCCACCATCCTGGGTAAGATTGTTCCAGCCGGAACACTGTGGGGCAAAATTGAGATAGCGACAATCAAGGGCAACCAATCCCGATTGGTTTTGTTCTTTAGCCGGCTTTTTTTCAAGGCTTTGCTGATAAAAAAGCGGCAGAGTCTCTAGGAAATCAACGGGGGGTAAGGTGCTGTTTTTCCAAGAATAATAGTCGCTTGCTGCTAACCATGGAAGTTCCTCTTCACCGGTCGTTGGGTCATAGCCGACGATAAAATAATCCCTGGGGTGGGAGATGTTGCGACTTTTGTAATCCCACATGAAGGCATAATTGCCGGTGCTTCCATCGGATATTTCCAAGTATCTTTTCTCTGTTGGTGCGATGTGATCGGTAAATTCCATGATATGTGAATGATCCAGAGCCAAGGTCACATACCCAATTTTCTTACCTTCTCTAAAAATGGGGGTGGCCCAGCGAACCAGCCCCTGGAAACGTTTTCCAACTGGATTTTCCCGACCGGCGTAACCTGAGAGTTCCGGCGCAAAATCGATACCCATTTCTTTGGCTCTAAGTTTCGTATAGGGGCCAATCATATGGGTTTTTACATAGGCACCAATGACTTCAGAAACATAAATCTCGTTTGGGCGCAGTTTGGCAAGATGTTGAAAATAGGTCTCGGCACTACAAAAGGTGTTGCTCTTTTTAGACACATCTTGTAACTCAGTCGTGACAAGATCGGAGGTCGTAATCTTGATTTTTTCCTTACCTTCAAGGTCTATAAAAGTCATCTCCAGGTAGAGAGGTTGGCTCACAAAATTATCTGTGGCCTCGGGTTCCCGTGTGTGAAAGTCCCTTTCGTTGTCCTTGTTTTGCGCAGAAATGACGGATGATGAGAGAACTGTTGCGTCTTCAGACTCAGACTCAATAAACTCCCATGCTCGTCCTTTCTCATCCATGACCATGGATGAATGTTTTTTGATGGGGCGATGGTGAGTGGACAAAAACTGTTTATAGGTCTCAGCATTCGGATCGATTAATGCTGCCAAGGCTATATCCTGGTCACGGCTATATAAAAAATCGGCTACCTGGCGGGCAGTATCAGTGGTAAGGCGTTCTATGGCTTCTCTTGACTTAATATCCAGGGCTCGAATGGAGTCTTCTGTGGAGAGGTCGACAACCTGTTTTGTGATCACCTTACTTTCTTCTATAATTGCCTGATAATGATGCTGTACTTTATCGACTAACTTGGAGATCTCATTCCAGGAAAACCACGCTAAGGCAATGAGAGGAACAACTTTAATAAAGACAAATATACTAATGAGTTTGTTTCGAATACCAAAGGTATGTCTTTTCATCTGCTTATCGTGTTGAAAAGTATAATTTCCATCATCACAGCGAGTTGTAATCAGTGCTTTGTCGCGAGGTGATGCACGGTCAGAAAGGGTAACCACTTTTGACCCGTTATGTTAGGTTAGGTTAGCATAATAAAGGGAGTTAAAGAAAGGAAATATCCTTCGCAGCAGTGATAATCTCACACAAGTTAATGATCCTGTTGTTTAGATCTTTCTATCGGATGTTTCTCAGAAGTATCAGTTGCTGATATCCATGGTGAATTGTATCTTTTCTGCTTGTAATTTTCAACTATATATTGTTCATTTGCTCGTATGAAATGAAAAATAACTAGTGGGAAATGGACAGCAGGGTGAAGAGGAGCCTGGTCGTTGATGGAGGAGTTTACGACTGTGCCGCTGTGGCGTTTTGTTTTTTTCCCGTATTCTCTGTGGAGGCTTGAGATGAGCAAGAAAATAGTAATTGTGGGTGGCGTTGCCGCCGGCCCCAAGGCGGCATGTCGTGTGAAACGTCTGATGCAGGATGCCGAGGTTACCATCATTGACCAGGACACTCTGTTTTCCTATGGTGGTTGCGGTATTCCCTATTATGTTTCCGGTGATGTGTCCGATGAGGCCGAGCTCCGTTCCACCAGTTTCCACATGGTACGCAATGAGGACTTTTTTGAAAATGCCAAGGGAGTCATTGTCAAGAGCGGTACCAGGGCCTTGGCCATTGATCGTACAGCAAAAACGGTCAAGGTGGAAAGTGTGGTTAGTGGGGAAAAGCTGGAAATCCCCTATGATACGCTCATGATTGCCACCGGTTCTCGTCCCTTTGTTCTTCCCATTCCCGGGAACGATCTTGATGGAGTCTTTACCATCTCTGATCTGCACAAGGCCATTGAAATCAAGGATAGGATTGCCAAGGGCAAGGTGGGAAAGGCCGTGGTCATCGGCGGTGGGGCAATCGGCCTGGAAATGGCCGAGGCCTTTAAGGATCTTTGGGGAGTGGAAACTGCGATTGTAGAGTTCATGCCTCAGATTTTACCCCGGATCGTCGATTTTCCCCTGGCCTCCATGGTAACCAAACATATGCGGGACAATGAGGTGGATATCTTTTTGGGGGAAGGTGCCGAAGAGATCCTGGGCAAAGATGGAAAAGTGACAGGGCTGCGCACAGGCAAGCGCACCATTGAAGCGGATATCGTGATCATGGCAGCAGGGGTCAGGCCGCGTTCTGAGATTGCAGCAGAAGCTGGTCTACAGATCTCACCAATGGGAGCAATTGTGGTTAACGAACGGATGCAGACCTCCGACCCTTCCATTTATGCTGCAGGTGACTGTATTGAGGTTATGCACCTGGTGAGTGGGAAGAAATTTTATGCACCCCTTGGATCACTGGCCAATAAAGAAGGGCGGGTGGCCGGAGATAATATGGCAGGAATTCCTTCCACCTTTAAGGGGGCGGTAGGCAGTTTCATTATGAAGGCCTTTGATATCTGCGTCGGTGCCACCGGCCTCAGTCTCGAGGTGGCAAAGGCAGAGGGATTTGATGCAGATGTGGCCTTAACCGCTCCTTCTGATCGCGCTCATTTCTTTCCTACCGAGGCTGTCGTCTGTTTTCAGATGGTTTTTGATCGCCGTACCCGCCGGGTTCTAGGATTACAGGGCTTCGGTCCCATGGGTGACGGAATTTCAGCTCGTATCGATGCTGCCGCAGCCTATATTTCCATGGGGGCAACCATTGATGATTTTGGGACTCTGGAGATGGCCTATGCCCCTCCTTTTTCCGCAGCCATTGACTCCATTAATGCTTCAGCCTATGTGGCGGATAATCTCTGTGACGGTCGCTTACGCAAGACAACCCTGGAGTCCTTTCTTGCCTGGATGGAAGACTTTTCTACCCAGCCTGACTGGGTGGCCCTTGATATTCGTCATCCTAAAGAAACAGCGCCATTTATGGAGAAATTTGGTGCAGACAAATGGGTCTCTATTCCCTACAATGAGGTTCGTGCCCGTTATGAAGAGCTTCCCAAAGATAAAACGCTTCTTATTCTCTGCGATGCAGGGACTCGTTCTTTCGAGATTCAGAGTTTCCTGGAAAGTGTGAATTGCGCCAATACCTTGGTTCTCAGTGGTGGTTTCAACATGGTACGGAGGATTGGAGTGGACTGGTATCCTCAATAGGTGGCCAATAAGTCTTTTTTACATATTTCCACATGCAGGAGAGGAGCTGTATCCGCTTCTCTTCTGCAACTTCTTTTTTGTCCCAGCTCCATTGTTTTTATTTCTTTAATGGATCCTCCTTGTGGACAACTTTCTATCGTTTATGCTATCTATAGGTAGTGGTTACAGATGAATTTTTGCTTTTTCAGCAACTATTAGGACATTTTTACCCAGCAAGGGGTATTGGAAAAAATCTTTTAGGGTAGTATGTTCATTCTACAAAGAGAGAATGACTCCTAAAAGAGTACCTCGTTCATTGAAAAGACAGTTCGGTGAGTTCAATACATTGATAGTCTTCACAGTGAACTGTTTTATATCTTGAGAAAATTAAAAAATGTGAGTAGCCCAATGGCAGACTTGAATGCACAGCATATGATTGATGAAATCCGGGATAATATCAAGACTGGTGATTCCATGAAGGCCAGGCTTGTCCTTTCACATCTCGGTGATGTTGATCAAAAGACTAGAAACAGATTGCTCTACGAATTATCACGCAGTGAAGTAAAGTTTGCTGTGCCGCTTCTACTCTATCTCCTCACCGAGCATGTTGAGATAGCCGATGAGATGCCGGTGATTAAAGAGACTCTACTTTCCAATCTTCTGGCCTATCCGGATATGCTTATTGATTTTCTCTCAGATCGATCCATTCAGGATAAGACTCATCTTATCAATGTGGCCGGGGAATTGCGTTTTGAGGAGGCGGTTCCAGCCTTGATGTATCTGGTGGCACATTCCGATAACGAGGCAGAGATTAAGCATATTATTGAAACTTTGGGACTAATCGGTGATCCGGTGGCCATTAATACGCTCACCGATTATCTTTATGCTGCCAATAGAGATTTGATTATATCTGCTGTCCAATCTCTGGGCCAGGTGGGGACTCCCACGGCCATGCATCGTCTGGCCGAACGCATGGGAACCGACAATGAGTTGGACTACATGATACTCTCCATTTTTGCCGATGTTCAAGATCCGGTTTCTTTGGAAAAGATTAACGATACGTTGCGATCA